>NZ_CDRSSE010000009.1:0-90655 GCF_977051555.1 Segatella sp. | reverse complement strand
GCTCAGAACACTCTATATTCAGCATCTTCGTGAATATTACCTTGTTGGCGGTATGCCCGAAGCCGTAAATAAGTTCATAGAAACCAATGATGCAAATGCCGTAAGGGAAGTACAGGAGGAAATTATTCGGGCCTACGAAAAAGACATTTCCAAGCATGCACCAAAAGAGCAGGTAGTAAGAATCAACCAGGTATGGAACTCCATCCCTTCCCAACTAGCCAAAGAGAATAAAAAGTTCATCTATGGTATTGTAAAACAAGGTGCCAGAGCCAAGGATTATGAGTTGGCAATCCAATGGCTCATAGATGCAGGACTGGTATATAAAATCAGTAGGGTTAAGACTTTGGGGCTTCCTCTGAAGATTCATGAGGATATCAGTGCCTTCAAATTGTATCTCTTGGATTGTGGACTGCTGGGGGCTATGAGTAAAACTCCGCCAGCCTTGCTTCTGCTTCCTAGTAATGACAATACCGGGAAAGGTGATTTTACGGAAAACTTCGTTTGCTGTCAGCTGGAATCGCTGCACCAGATTCCTATATATTATTATAGTAAGGAAAACAGCCAGTTGGAACTTGACTTTGTTATTCAGGTAGGAATGCAGGTCATACCGGTAGAAGTAAAGGCAGAGGAGAATCTTCAGTCAAAGTCTTTGAAAATGACTATTGCCAAAAATCCCGGCATGAAAGGCCTGCGCTTTTCGATGAGCGACTATCGGGAACAGGACGATATTACCAATGTACCATTATATGGTGCAAGAGGATATTTGGAAACATACAACTGAAACAAATTTTGGATATCAGGCATTCATCTGAAATTCCAGCCGCACAGGGTGAAAATACGATATCAGTGGAATCCGACAACCGCCGGATTCCACTTTTTAATTTAAAAATCCAATTCAAAAGAATTATCTGTTATAAAAGTAACCATCATCGAAGGCTGCTTCGATAAGGCGTTGCTTCACTCGGGCGTATTCTGCCGAGTCTTCGATAAAGTACCGAAGAGCAGAAACAATCCTCACATAAACACTGAGCCGATAATCGCCCTTACCCTTTTAGATTGCAAAAATGTTTTCCTTATGCATCCCAGCATAAAACATCAGATCAGAACCAGATACATGATGGTTCTTCATCACTTCACTCAGAACAACACCGAAACGGCTGTTGTCTGCTTCAAAATTAACAATCTTCATTACTTAATTTTTTAAAATTGTTTATAATTATTGTATACGAGTTCCCACTACGGGAACTCTTTTTTATTTTCTTTTTATTATCTTTGCACCATGTAAAACAGATTCAACAATCTGCTTACCTATAAGGAAACGAATAACCGATACATATATTGTATAAACAATATAATATTTTTAGGAGATTATGAACATCAGTACATTCATTAACATGGCCAGCAAGATTCCTTCACCTGGCCAGTTGGAAGGCCTGGTAACCTTCATGAAGAAAGATGAGAAACTCAGGTTTTTCACCGAGTCTTACCGGAAAACGGGTAATAAGTCGTACAAGCACGATGCACCCCTCTTCGCCGTAGCCTGCATCTTCGAAGGCGGAAAAGGCAAGGACAACATCCGGAGCCTCACACATCTGTCACTGGTCGACTTCGACCACATCACAGAAAAACCGGATGACGGCACCCTGCGCTCGCTCAAAGAGAGAATCTGCCACGATGCCCACACCCTGCTCTGCTACGTTACCATGAGCGGCAACGGACTGCGCGTCATCTACCGCTACGAAGGCGATGATTATCCCGCCGCCTTCGCCATGGGAAACGACTACTACGCGCATCTCATCGGCAAGGAAAGCGATCCGCTCTGCAAGAACATCACAAGGCTCAGCGGACTCGCCTACGACCCCGAAGTCTATTTCAATCCTGAAGCCACAGCCTTCAGCGCCGAGGAAATCAGCCATTTCCATTCCGCTACGCTCAAGACCGCCCAGAAGAAAAAGAAACAGGAACGCATCGCCGACTACTATGAGCAGATCGTCAAACCCAAGCTGGAAAGCGAAAAAATCAGGTACGAACCCGGCAACCACAACCAGTATGTGATGCGGGTGGGCTACATGATGGCTAAGAAACGGTACGACAGGAAAGAAGCCACCCAGTGGGCTATCAGGCAGTTTCCCGAATACGACGACGTAGAACAGGTGTTCAAATCGTGCTACGACAACACCACTCACCCACAGAAGACGAAGGCTGAAACCGGAAAGATTCCCTATGCCACCGTAGATGAAATCAAAGACTTCCTCGACGGGCATATCAAACTCCGCTTCAACCTCATCACCCTGCGCTACGAGTATCTGAAGGGGAAATGGCGAATCCTCCAGGACCGCGATCTGAATACGCAATGGAGCAACATGTCGCTAACCGCAAGGGTGAGCAAGAGCGACATGATCAATGTCATCGAGAGCGACTATACCCCGCCCTACAATCCCTTCACCGATTATCTGGAGAATCTCCCACCCTGGCAGGAAGGCGACAAGGACTATATTGCCGAACTCGCTGCCACGGTAAAGATGAAGGGAGACCCCGTGATGCCCTTCTGTGAAGCCCTCAGGAAATGGCTCGTGGCGATGATAGCAGGATGGATAGACGAAGGTGCCGTCAACAATGTCATCCTGGTGTTCATCGGCAGACAGGGTGCCTACAAGACCACCTGGTTCAACTATCTCCTGCCGCCGGAACTGAAGCAATACTTCTATACGAAGGCGAATGCCAGACGCATGACGAAGGATGATATCATCGCCCTTTCGCAGTATGCACTCATCTGTTATGAAGAGCTCGACACGATGAGTCCGTCGGAACTGAACCAGCTGAAGGCTGTGGTAACGATGCAGTATACCAACGAAAGGGCGGCATACGGCCATTATGCGGAGCAGCGCAAGCATATCAACACCTTCTGCGGCACGGGCAACAATCCCGAGTTTTTGAGCGACCCTACCGGTAACCGTCGCTGGTTGCCCTACGAGATAGAGAGCATCCTCTCGCCCCGTGAGCATCCGTTCAATTACGAAGGCATCTACGCCCAGGCTTACACCCTCTACAAGAGTGATTTCCGCTACTGGTTCACCGATGAGGAGATAGAAAAGCAGAACCGGCACAACCGCGCTTTTGAGGCGCCCAGACTAGAACAGGAACTTGTGGATCTCTACTTCCGAAAGCCAACGGAGGCGGAGACAGGGGAGTTCGTGTCCATAGCCAGAGCGATGCAGATCATCAGTTGCAACCTCTCCCAGAAGCTGAACAGTTCGAAACTGGGCAAGGCTTTCAATGATCTCGGATTCGAAAAGATGCGCACCAAGCACAGTCGTGGTTACAGGGCAATCGTCCGTACAGCCGAGGAAATCAAGGCTTACCAGGTATCCGTCTGCATCAACCCGCCGCAATGCGATGATGATGCCCCCTTCTAGCCGTTCCTCCAAACCATCGGTTCCATCCGGTTCAGGGTGACACGGTGACACGGTGACACGAGTTTTTCAACATTTCGCCTCGCACGCGGGCAGGCAGGAACTTTCGGCCTGATTTTTCCTGCCTGCCCGCGCGAGAGTAAATCTTCAGAATTCCCTGTCACCCCTGTCACCCTGTCACCCGGAAGCCAGTTACTTCCGAAACGGAAACCAAGGACTTACGGTGCAAAAGTCAGAGACTTACGATGAAAAAGTCAGAGACTTACGATGCAAAAGTCAGTAGCTTATGAACCGCACTCTCATTCATTAACCCTCATAAAAATCAGACAAAACTATGGATTTAAGAAGTTATACCAAGCAAGAGCTAGCTCTTCTGTATTTTCCCGATGCTACTCCAGCGGTAGCCAGTGCTCACCTGATGCGATGGATCCAGCGCATCCCCGACCTTCTCCAGAAGCTCGCCGCCACCGGTTACGGCAAGAACTGCAAGGAGTTCACCCCGATGCAAGTCTCCTACATCCTCTACTTCCTCGGTGAGCCCTAACCCTGTTTCCTACACCAGACGTAAAGAAGAAACGCACCCCCGCTAGGCGTTCCGGCGGATTTGCAATCCGACGTCAAAAAAGGCTCGACCTATTTCCTTGCGGATTTGCAATCCGCCTCAAGCGAGAATGCTGCATCGATTTTGGGGAACTGCTACAAGTTTTAGGCTCTTAGCCTTGACTTTTGGATAAAAAGCCATTATTTTAGCCTTGACTTTTGGATAAAATTAACTATTGTTTGCCTTGACTTTTGGATAAAAGTTGTATCTTTGCACTGTAAATCAATAAATTATACAAAATGACATATTACAAGCGAATTATAGATAAAAAACTCCTGGAGTGGAAGGCTTCTCAAAGAAGAAAACCGCTGCTGATACGTGGAGCCAGACAAGTAGGAAAATCTTCTGCTGTGCGCCACTTTGGTAAAGAATTCAAGTACTTTGTAGAGATCAATCTGGAGAGCCAGCCATCCATAAGAGGACTCTTTTCAAAGGATATTGACGTGCATAGAACGTGTGAAGGCATAAGTGCCACTACCGGCATCCCAGTGATACCTGGTGAAACACTGCTCTTCATAGACGAGATACAAGTGAGCCAGGAAGCAATCATGTCGCTCCGTTATTTCAAAGAAGATTATCCGGAACTGCATGTCATCGCTGCTGGCTCTTTGTTGGAATTCACCTTAGAAGAACTGCCTTCCTTTGGAGTGGGTAGAATACGCTCACTCTATATGTACCCTTTTTCCTTTGATGAATTTCTCATGGCACAGGGACTAGATACCACGGTGAGTTACAAGCAGCAGGCTTCACCCTCATCTCCGCTTCCAGAGGCCGTTCATAATAAACTGGTGGACCAGTTGAAGACTTTCTATCTGGTGGGTGGTATGCCTGCCGCAGTTACAGAATGGATAGAGACTAACAGTTACATAGAATGCACTCATGTCCATAATGATATCCTGGATACCTATCAGGATGATTTTGCCAAGTACAAGTCGCGTGTATCTCCGGCTTTATTGAGAAAGGTTTTGCGTTCCGTAGCTTTGCAGGCTGGCAGTAAGTTTGTCTATAGGCAGGTGGCCGATGATGTTCATTCTTCGGTTATCAAAGACGTACTTCATTTATTGACCTTGGCAGGACTCATAAAGCCGGTGACCCATAGTGATGGAAATGGCGTTCCACTTGGAGCTGAAGAGAATGACAGCTACAGGAAATATCTTTTCTTGGATTTGGGACTGATGCAAACCATGTTGGGTACTCCTGCTGCCAATGTACTTTTAGCTTCGGATGTTGATTTCGTCAATAAAGGTGCTGCATCAGAAATGTTTGCTGGTTTGGAACTCGTCAAGAACCACGACTGTTTCCAGAAGGCAGAAATGTATTATTGGCAGAATTTGTCAAGAGGGACCAATGCTGAGATTGATTTTCTGGAAGCCAAGGATGGTATGGTTTTACCGATAGAAGTGAAAGCCACTACCAGGGGTAGCATGCAAAGCTTATGGCTATTCATGAGAAAGAAGGCTCTTCATCATGCTGTTCGTACATCCCTAGAGAATTTCGGAGAGTTTGAGTATGTTGATAAAGAATCCCAGGATGCCATTCGCCATGTAGATGTAATTCCACTCTATGCAATGAGTAATTTGTGCAAACTAAGCGTTGATACGGAGATGAAAATAGCAACACCATAAAACAACAGAAAAAGGGTCTATACACCCTTTTGTCGAGGTGTATAGACCCTTGGAACAACCGCAAAGTATGGGTTGATAATTATTTTCAGATGATTGGTATTCCTGTCAGCTTAGGACTTTACCACATATCTTCATTTCCATCTTCTGGACTTTGTCCATTATTGAAACCAGGAGTTTCTGACCCTGCCAGCAACTGTTGGGCTTTTATCTCATGCACCTGCATTTCTGGTTTTATATATTCTTTCTTCATATTGTGCTATTTTTATTTGATTACTACTTTCTTGTTGTTCTTGATGTATATGCCCTTTGTCGGATTGACTATCTTTCTACCTTGGAGGTCGAAGATTCCTTCAATAGTGCCATGACGCTGCACGTCAGTACCCATAATGGTGATTCCCTCTATGCCTGTTGTCTCGTTGCCGCCACCGAATACAAAGCTGCGAGCGGGTGCTGCCGATGATGGGTCTTTTGCTTCTTTTTCAGATATTTGCAGATAAGCCTTTCCTGGAGTAGCTTTGAGGCTTGTTCCGTCGTCCACACCGAGGTAGAAGCCGAGACCTTCTTTTTTTTCTGCTTTATTATATGTGAGACGATAGAGTTTACAACCAGCTGCTGTTACAATCTGAGCTTCAGCTGGTGTAGCCACAAGGTGGTTGACATCAGAGGAAACTTTTGTCAAGTCATTTGTCTCGTTTGCCTTTGCATTGACATACTCTCCGTTAGTCTTCAGTAGCACACCCTCTTCCTTTGCCACTTGGTAGTCGCTGCGTTGTGTCAATGTCAGCTTGCCACCGCTTACCGTTGCGTTATAGACATTAAGCGTTCTGCCTGATTCTGATGGAACAGAAAGGGTTACATCGTTTGTCTGATTGCTGAATGTTGCCCAATATGTATCGTTGCCATTTGCATCCTTGTCGCCCTGTGCAGCCTTGATTACTTTATAGTCAGAGCCGGGAACGGGATATTGGTCCTTGCCTAACTGCTGTCCCCATACCTGCTCGCCTAATACTTTGCCTTCGGCAAGCAAATAAGCCACCTCACCGCTCTCTATCTGCTGTTTGGTGAAAGCCTTGACCACGTCAGCTTCTACCTTTCCGTCGTCGAAAGTCAGAGTTCCTGTACCAACTATATTATTGATGTCCACAAATGAGTTATTCAGCAATGCCTCCTTGTTGTAAGCTACAATGCCCTTTGCGGTTAGTGTACCTCTTACATAACCTATTATGATTCCTGGTTTGTCATTTGTATTCGTCACATCTCCATAACTGAACACATTCTGGATTCTGCTGTTACCAAACGTTTGTCCTGCTATGCCACCGGCTTTCCAACCTGTGCTTGTAATCTTGCCATAGTTGGCGCAATCTTCGATACTTGTGTACCAAGCATACCCTATTATTCCACCAATATAGCTATTATTGTTTTCAACGGTTCCGTAATTGGTGCAGCACTTGATGTTTTCATAAGTGCTAGAACCAGCAATTCCGCCTACATCGCTCGTGCCCTTCACGCTGGAGTGATTCTCGCAGTTTTCGAGATTTATTCCGGCCCCTCCAACAATACCGCCAGTATGTTCTTGTCCTATTACAGTACAATTGTTAGTGGTTTTAATGCCCCTTATATGTGATGGAGAAACCCCGTCTGCATATCCTGCCAAGATACCGGTGTAATCTGTCTTCGTGTTTGTCGTGTTCACATTCTCCACCTTGGCATAGTCAAAGATAAGGTCTTGGATAGTCGCACGTTCAGTATAGCCGAAAAGCCCCACATAGTTTTGTGCTGTCTTGATATAGAGGTTGGAGATGGTGTGTCCCTGACCGTTCATATTTCCCTTCCAACGATTAGAGTAATTGCCTATCGGAATCCAGCTCAAGAGTTCCTTTCCGTCTTCTGCCGCATGGCAGTAGTTGGTAAGGTTGATATCCGCAGTCAACTTGGCAGATGCTGAAGGGTGAGTAGTTCCAGCTACTTCGCCTTTGTCCACGATAGTTCCGTTCACATAGTCACGGAACCAAGCCAAGTGGCAAGGTTTGGCTATCAGGTACACCCCATTTTCCTGTGAAGGCTTCACAGCCACATAATGCTGGCAACGCTTGCAATAACCATCCTCATTGTTGTCGTGTCCAAGGGCAGGATGCTCTGCGTCCGTTACATCAGTCAATTCCACTGTCAATTGGCAGTCGGAATATATCCTTTGGCAGTCTTGGCATTGCCAATATTCCTTGGTTGCCGCCTCTGTGCAAGTAGCGTTTGCTGCAGCGTGGTGAATTGTCGCTCCGTGTTTATACCTGATTGCGGAACTGGAAGGATTGTTGGTGAAACTACCTGAGATTTTCTCGTGTGTCTTGCAATTTACAAGTGAATTATCTGCATAAACTGTATGCTCCGAACCAATGACAGGATAGAAGTCTCCATCATTAGTCAGATTTTGTCCCCATTTTGCTTCGCTCGAAGCGTTTTGCTGGAGCTGATAGGCAACAACACCGCTTTTCAGCTGAGCTTCTGTAAATCCTGTTGCGTTATCTTCTGAAGGCGTGCCGCTTCCGAAGGCTTTAACATCTTTCTCTTGGCCGTTTGCTGTCAGCTTTGCGCCACTATAATATGCCACCATGCCTTCAGTGGTCCCAGAGCCAGAGCCAAAAGCCATGCCTATATTTTGCGTGCTCATCGTGGCAGAAACATTGCCATAGCTGAACACGTTCTGTATCTTGCCTTGGTCTACAAAACCAACCATGCCAGCAACACAATTTGCACCTTTTACATCTCCATAGTTGGCGCAGTCTTGGATTGTTCCGCTTTTGAAATAGCCAACCAAGCCACCTACCCACAGACTTGATGCCGTTACCTTTCCATAGTTGGCACAGGCGGTTATGGATTTACTTGAGTCGTAGCTGCTAAAAAGACCGCCGACCTGTTCTTTTCCTTGTACCGTGGCGTAGTTCACGCAGTTGTATGCGTTACCCGCAAGTTTACCTGCAATACCGCCAGTTCCATCACCGCCATTAACCTCACAACTTGTTGATGTCATGATATTTTGATAGGTGCCTCCATATCCATAGCCAACCAAAATTCCTGTAAAAGAGTTCGTATTTGTCACATTTGCATTCACAAAGGTTAGGTTTTTGATTGTGCTTATATAGGTATAACCGAAAAGCCCCGAATATTCTTGGTTTGCATTGATATAAAGGTTGGTGATGGTCTTGTTATTTCCATCGAAAGTGCCCATGTATTTGTTAGTAGTATTTCCAATAGGCTCCCAGCTCACTTCTTCTAAGTTTTGAGACTTATCAGCCGCATGACATACTGTACTCATGTCAATGACCTCAACATTATCTGCTATCTTTGCGCAGATATTATTTCTTCCACGATTCACCTCATCGCGGAACCACTTTAATTCCTCAGCTGTGGTGATGATGTAAGGACTGTCTACTTCGCCATTACCACTGGCAGGCCGCTTCGTTGTCTGTGCCCATGCCCCCCCCATAAGGCATGAGGATAGCCATCACGAGCATCAGCATCGTGAATAGCCTGTTTCTTTGTTTTTTGTTATTCATAACTGTAAATTATTATTATTCTACTTTCTTACATATTTTCTCTCATTGCCATCAGATATACTGTAAATCCCAGGATGATGACGAAAGTCTGTCCGAGAAACAGATAGATATAGAATCTTTCTTTCTTGATGAAATCACAGAAGCTGTAGCGAGCCTTGTAGTTCTCATCAAGATATATCCTGTAGTCTTGAACCATGGCATAGCCCATGACTATAGCGAACAACAGAAGACACAATGCCACTATAAGAATAGCCTGTTCCTCTTTCATGAAAGTCTGAATTATATTTTCCATGGCGCAAATATAGTGTTTTTTTTCAAAAAAGGTGTCTACTTCCCCCACTTAGGTGTCTACTTCCTACAAAATAGGTGTCTACTTGGTGGGGGAAGTAGACACCTAAGGCGTGATTTTATTGTATTTTCGCTCTCCAGACAGTTGGGGAGCAACCTTCTTTTTCTTTGAATATGCGATAGAGATAGGAGCGTGAAGAGAAGCCACATTCGGCAGAAATGATGTCGTTGTTGTAGTCGGGATAGTCGAGCATCATCTTCTTTGCCGCCTCGAAACGTACCTCGGCAAGCCAGATGCGGAAGGTGGAATTAAGGCATGATGTGAAGTAGCGTGATAACTCGTTCTTGGAAATGTTCAGCGAGCGTGACAGGGTGAACATGTTTACTGTGGTGTCTTTGTACCCCAAATCAGCACACCACTTGTCGAGCTTCTCCTTGATGAACATCTGACGCTCCTGAGAAATTGACTGTAAATTTTCTTTATCGTCTATAGGTTCTGCATACTGCCCATTGGAGCTTTCCAAAGATGCTCCCCCATTTTCTGTTTCTTCATCTGCTATGGCTGCGCTTTCTTCTTCCTCCTTATCCAAGAGTTCCTCGGTAGGAACGTAATTGTAGCCCAATGCCACGAAACTCTGGTTGAAGAAAAGGATAGAGAGCAGAGCCAACGGTCCTATTATATATAATAAGGTGGTAGAGAGGATGACGAAAGGCATGGTAAGGGCAGAGAAGAACAGGGCGAAGACACTGGCTCGGGCATATCGCACGTAGGGCAGCATGTCGCCACCAGTCATCAGCTCTAACATTTTCTTGCGTTTCCGCATCTCAATCATAATCATATAGATGCAATACGCTACGTTTGTGCCGAACAATACGAGCATCGCATAGAGCCAGTTGCCAATGTTAAGACTTCCGCTATTGCTGTAGCCTATGCAGAAAGCTGCTATGATGGCGGCATAAATGCAAGCGCAGACGATGTACATCTTTCGGCGGTTGGCATGGGTCGCCTCAATGTTGTATATGCCCATGGCGATAGTGGTGATGCATGGGGTATAGACAAGAATGTTGAAAATAGCTCCCAAGTCATCGCTTTTCGCACGAAAACCCAAGCGCATCTGCAAGAGATATTGTATGGCAAGTCCCATCATGCCTGCAAGTATCATCCAACGTGACCACTCATAGCGTCGGTTGGTCCACTTCATGTGCAGGTGGGTGATGCCGAGGATAAGGGCATTGATGAGCATGAAGATGAAACATGCGAACTGAAGGAAATATAATGAGTCCATATTGTTTGTTTCCCTAATTGTTTCTCTTCTCCTCACTAAATGCCTTTATCTCATCAGCAAGGACTTTCTGTAATTTTTCTTTCGGTACTATCAACTGATAATCCGCCACTCCGATAGGCTTTCCCAAATCTTCAAGTGCGAGTTCCACCTCTACACGGTCTTTCTCCGCACAAAGTATGATTCCTATAGAACGGTTCTCGTCAGCACCACGTTCAAGACGGTCAAGCAGAGACAGATAATAGTTCATCTTACCTGCATACTCTGGTTTGAAAGGACCTATCTTTAGGTCAACAGCAACAAGGCAGCGCAGTCCACGATGGAAAAACAACATATCTACCTTACTTTCTTTACCATTGTATTCCAATACATGCTGGTTGCCAATGAAAGTGAAACCATTACCAAGTTCCATAAGGAAACGAGTGATAGCTTTTACAAGGCGGTCTTCAAGTTCAAGCTCCAGAATGGGACTTGTTACTCCCAAGAAACCAAGATTGTAGCTGCTGTTAAACACCTCGTTGGCATACTGCGCCTGTTCGGCAGGAAGAGTGCGGTCGAAATTGTTATCTACTCGTGCCAATGCCTGTGTCTCATACATATTGAGTTTGATGGCATTGAGCAACAAGTCACGATTCCAACCTTTGGTTATAGTTTCCTGAGCATAATATAGCGTGGTTGCATCATTAAATCCCTTGCTCAGCAGTAGCAGATTGTGCGACCACGGCAAAAGTGCTACGGAACGTAGCACTTTTTCATCATGTCCCGCGTAACGTTCATAAAATTTCTTCATGTTCCAAAGTTGACGTGGTGAAACACCCATCTTCGGGTATCGTTCTTTCAGGTCTGCTGACAATCTTCTTACAACGCTGTCACCATACCCACTTTCAATCTTGCGCTCATGAAGCATTTGACCAATCTCCCAATAGGCGGTAGATACGTAGCCATTGACATGTCGGGCTATTTCTGTCCGTGCATGCTCAATTACTGCGACAGCGTGTCGCAGTATCTCAGCATAATCGCTACTTTCTATTGAGAGTTTGTTGTCTTTATTGTCTGTTGTCATTTTATCAGTCTATTATTTGCCATATGCAGATGCATATTTAATTACAAAGGTAATTATAATACATCACTATTCCGCATAAACACAGTGAATTTTAAGTTTATTTAGCAGCTTGATAAAAAACTGTTATTATATTGCACATCACCCCTTAAAAGTGCGATAAGGAGACTGCCATCCATAGCGTTTGCCGACTTGCTTGTTTTTGTAAGATTCAAGCAAATGATGAATCATTATAATGGGCTTATAAACTCCAGAAAAAAAAGAATCTATGAAAAAGTATGATAAAACATGAGCAAGTATGAGCAACTGTGAGTTGACCCCTCACCGATTTCGTATCTTTGCATTGTGGTTCAGAGATAACATCTCATACCACCAAGAGGCAATGCGCAGCGCCCTCTACAACACAAACACAATTTATTAACCTTAAAATGAAGACACTATGATTCTGTACACATTGAAGAAGTATGTCAACGAGAAGTTGAGCGCCGCTTACGGCAAGTTTTTCGCCTACCCTGTAATCACCCAGACCTATGGTCTTGATGAACTCGCAGAGCACATGGAAAGTCACAACACACCGTTCTCAAAGGGAGCCATCAAGGGTATGCTCACCGACATGGTGAGCTGCGTAAGAGAACTGGTTCTGCAAGGTATCGCCGTGAAGATTCCCGACCTCGCCATTTTCAGCATCGGCATCAAGAACAAGGAAGGTGCTGCCTCCGAGAAGGAGTTCAGCATCACCAAGAACATTGCCGGACTGAAACTCCGTGCCCGTGGCACCGGTGAGTTCAAGGCAAACAGCCTGAACCTCGATGCATCCCTGAAGAAGGCTACAGCCGTAACAGGAGATGTTACTCCACCAGACGGCGGTAAGGACAACACAGGCGATACTACCCAGGGTGGCGGCACAAACCAGGGTGGCGACTCAACACAGACTGGCGGATCAGGCAACACCGAGAGCAGCGGCTCCGATGGTAGCGACGGCCTGGAGTAGCCCCCTCGCCAGTAGATGAAGAAAGAAGGTTTTAGACAGGATGCAGTCCGGGATTCGGCTATAGCACCCCCGGCTATTCATCAATATAGCAAGCATCATTGAAACACGCGCTATCAAGCCCATCTGCTCATCCTGTCAGCCTTCCTTCCTAAAAGTATCGCCCGGATATTGGAAATCCGAGCCCCCAATCCATTTATTAACCTTAAATCAAATGAAAATGAAAAGAGAAACACTCAAGAAAATTCTGAATTTCGTCATTACCGTTCTCACAGCCGTAGCCTCTGCCTTTTGTGTGCAGAGCTGCCAGTAGTATCAACCCTTTAAAGATTCAGCACTATGAAAAACACAAGAAAAATCTCACTTATTGTCATCCACTGTTCTGCCACACGCGTCACGCAGGACTTTACCTTCGAAAAGCTCGAAGCCTGTCATTTAGCCCGTGGTTTCCGCGGCATCGGTTATCACTACTACATCACGAAAGACGGCGTCATCTATCCCGGCCGTCCCGAGTCAGAAATCGGCGCCCACGCCCGCCATTTCAATGCACACAGTATCGGCATCTGTTACGAAGGCGGTCTCGACGCCGACGGCAATCCGGCAGATACCCGTACGAAGGCTCAGAAGCAGTCGCTCCAGAATCTCCTGACGAGTCTGTGCGTAGACTATCCCGAAGCCGAGATCCTAGGTCATCGTGATCTCCCGAACGTCCACAAGTCCTGTCCCTGCTTCAGTGTTCAGGCTTGGCTGAATGAAATCAAATTCCACATTTAGCCCTCTATTCTGTTGATATTGTTCATACTTTATTATTTTTTCTACGCTCTCCCCCAATCTTAAGTGATTAAGGTTGGGGGACTTTTGTTCAGGAATCTGCAGACATCTTCATAATGAGGAGTATTGCACCCCCACTTTTCCACTGAAAAGAAGGCTGTAACATGAAATATAAGGCATAATTGTTTTAAATAATGTGAAAAAGTAACGTAATACTAAACTTTATATGTACTTTTGCATCGAATTAAATAAAAATAAGAAACAAATTAAAGAGAAAATATAAAAAAGAAGAAAGGATATGAAGATGAAAAGAATCATATTGACACTCACTATGCTGGTGGCTCTTGTAGCTACTGCATCTGCTCAGGCAGAGATTAAGTTCGACAAACTGATACACAACTTCGGTTCGTTCGAAGAGTCAAATCCGGTACAGAAGGCAACCTTTACCTTCACCAATGTGGGCAACAAGCCTTTGATTATCAACCAGGCTATTGCCAGCTGCGGCTGTACCATACCTTCTTACACCAAGAAGCCTGTCGCTCCAGGCGAGAAGGGACAGATTAGTGTTACCTATAACGGCAAGGGCATGTTCCCTGGTCATTTCAAGAAGAGCATCACCGTCCGTTCTAACGGCAATGTAGAAATGTCACGTCTCTATATAGAAGGTGTTATGACAGAAAAGAAATAATCTAGCTCAATACATATTTGAAAGTAAGCATGATTTTCTATTTCTCAGGAACTGGAAATACCAAGTGGGCAGCAGCCAGACTGGCAGCGGCTACACACGAAGACTTGATTCCTATCGCCCCTTATATGCGGGCGGATGATTCAAGCCACAATATAGCCGAGCCGTTTATTCTGAAAGAGAATGAACGGCTCGGATTCGTTTTCCCCGTACATGGCTGGAGGGTTCCACGCCTTGTAAGGGAGTTTATCAGGAAGATGAAGATACGGAGAGAAACTCCTGATGCGACTGCTGAAGACAAGGAGACGTTCAGAAAGCATCCTTTCGCCTATTGCGTCTGTACTGCAGGCGACAGCATCGGACTCACCATCGAAAACCTCAACGATACGATTGCGCTGAATGCATCGCTTCAGGCATTGGGCATCACGGAGGTTTCTGCTTCCTACTCGCTCATCATGCCGGAATCTTATGTGGGACTTCCTTTCATGGATGTTGATCCGAAGGAGCGCGAAGTTCGTAAGAAATCGAAATCGGCACAGGAACTGGCAGTTATCTGCGAAGAGATATTCGACAGGAAAGAGGGAGTGAACCGTCTGGTAAAAGGTCCTATCCCCTGGTTCTTCACCAAGGTTGTGGGCGGATTCTTCGAAAAGGTACTCATCACCGATAAGCGGTTTCATGTGGAGAAAGACAAGTGCGTGAAGTGTGGCATCTGTGCCAACGTCTGTCCTGTAGGCGATATCAAGGGCGGGCACGGAGAATACCCGGAATGGCTGCATCACAAGGATTGCCTCACCTGCTTTACCTGCTATCACCATTGTCCGCATCACGCCATCGAGTTTGGACGCCAGACTCAGAAGAAAGGACAATACTTTTATAAATAATCCGCCCATCTACCCTAACTGTTTATGAAGAAGACAATCATCTCTCTGATGCTCGCCTTCCTGGGCATCGCCAATCTCTATGCCGTAAAGGCTAAACCGGGCATCGCCAAGATTATGCTGGCTGATGGAACCGTAGCATGTGCTACCCTGCATGGCGACGAAACCTTCCACTACTACATGCTGCTGGACGGTACGCCCCTGCGGGAAACCCAAGACGGAAAACACGAAAAGATAACTGCTGAAGAGCTGAACACCCGAAAGACCCGTGCTTTCTCTTCAGAGAATCTTACAAGAGCATCAGAATTAGGAACCGTGAGCCCAAGATATTTCCCCCATAAGGGAAGTCCGAAGGCATTGGTACTCCTGGTGCAGTTTCAGGATGTGAAGTTCAAGAGTAGGGATCCGGTTGCTACATTCAACCATTACCTCAACGGAAAGAAGGGAGAAGCTATACCTGAGGCTGATAAAGAAGTGTTTATCACCAACGAGAATTACTGCCAGAACTACGGCAGCGTACAGCAGTATTTTGCTGAAATGAGCGATAACCAGTTCATACCACAGTTTGATGTTGTGGGTCCTATTACGGTAAGCAAGAATTCTGCCTATTATGGCAAGAACGGAGGTGACGACGGAAGCGACACCAACTATCCTCAGATGATTCAGGAAGCCTGCCAGCAGGTAGACGACAAGATTAACTTTGTCGATTACGACAGCGACGGCGACGGATATGTTGACCTGGTATATGTGATCTATGCCGGCTATTCAGAAAGCATCTCAGGCAATTCAGGCGATTGTCTCTGGCCGAAATCAGGTACCGTAGGAGTGGGAACCTATGACGGGAAAACTGTACGCCGGTTCGGTATCAACAACGAACTGAACAATACGCCTGCAGATACCAAAGACGGCAAATACTACATCAATGGTATCGGCCTCTTCTGTCATGAGTTTTCTCATACCCTCGGTTTGCCTGATATATATCCTACCAACGGAATCACAGAACACAACCAGAGTCCTGAATATTGGGACGTCATGGATATGGGCAGTTATCAGGCTAACGGCTATCAGCCTATCCCCTACTCACCATGGGAAAAGAGCATCGTAGGATGGAAACAACCTACCCTCCTTTCTGATACCGAGGCGCAACAGATAAAGCTGGAACCATACGACAAGGCATCGGACGCATTCAAGATTATAGCCAACAGTAATGGCGAATACCTGCTGCTGCAGAACATCAGAAACGAGGGATGGTACAAGGAGGCTTTTGGTTACGGATTGCTGGTATGGCGCATCGACTACGATGACAAGACTTCGGTAAACCTGGGGGATAATCCCAACAATACGCTAGGTAAGCCAAGGGTAATGATTGTTCCTGCAGACGGTATGATATATAACAGTTATAACGACAAAGTCAACGGCAATGATATTATAACGAGTCTTCAGAACGACCCGTTCCCAACCTACAAGGCAGGCTCTGCTACAGAGTACGAGGTGAACAGTCTGACCAGTATCACTCTGAACAACAGCGTTGACACGAGTCATCCGCTCTACAACATCACAAAGGATGAAGCAACAGGTCTGGTTACCTTCGATTATCTCAAGAACTTCTCTCCTACCGGAATCTCTTCGGTCATCATCGGCAAAGACAGACCGACAGCCTATTTTGACCTGGAAGGCAGAAAGGTTCCCGTTCCACAAAAGGGCAAGATTTACATTACAAATAAGGGACAGAAGATAGTATACTAATATATAAACAATGAGGGTGTGTCAAAAGTCTATGACACACCCTCATTGTTTAATATATTCTAGGACCGAAGATGGTGGTACCCACACGAACCATCGTGCTGCCGTGCTTAACGGCAATATGATAATCGTGACTCATACCCCAGCTACGCTCGCAGAAAGCATCATCATCGGCAAAATACTTTGCCTTTACCTCATCGAAGAATCGGGCAGCCTCATCAAACTCCTGAGCAATCTGCTGCTCATCATCGGTATTCGATGCCATCATCATGATGCCACAAATCTGCACATGCTTCATCTCTCTCCATTCGCCAGCCTCCAGAAGTTGGCGGCAAGCATCAAGAGAAAGACCCGATTTGGTATCTTCTTCTGCCAGATGAAGTTCCAGAAGAACCTTCACCACACGATCGTGCTTGGCAGCCTGCTTCTCAATCTCCTTAAGAAGTTTCAGACTGTCTACCGATTCAATCATCGAGATATAAGGTGCGATATACTTCACCTTATTGGTCTGCAGATGCCCAATGAAATGCCACTCGATATCCTCAGGCAGCGAAGCCACCTTCTTAGCAAGTTCCTGCTCGTGACTCTCGCCGAAGATACGCTGTCCTTCAGCATAAGCCTCCTCGATATACTCGTTGGGATGGAACTTGCTGATGGCAACGAGACGGACACCGGCAGGTAAGCTGCCCAGCACCTCATGGAGATTTCCTTTTACATCATAGTCCATATTTTGAATGTTGAATTATTTCTCCTCGTATTCAGGCACATCATTCTTCTCCTCTTTCTTCTCGCTAGGAGCATGGTGCTCGAATACATCCATCAGTTTGGTTTCGTTCAAACCAACCACATCATAATCAATCATGGTCTTGCCCATCACCTCATCAATATAACGGAGGGCACGGGCGAGAGACTTAGCCTGAACAAGATAAGTAACATTGCTGCGCTTCTCCTTCTCACTCTTCTCATCGATTGTGATGAACTGGAGTTTAGCCTTATACCACTTATCATCATCATCGACATCGCTGAAGAAGATTTCGCCGTAGCAAGCCTTGCCGATACCACTCACCTTCAACTCGCCGCTTACATAAACCGACATCTCATCGATGATGGCACTCTCAGCCTCGGTAAAGCTCAATGCATCTACTACGTATGCTTCAGAAACAACCTTCTCTGAACCATCCTCCATTGTCTTCTGATATTTCACTTTGGTCTCAAACCATGTACTTGTTCTACTTCTCATAATTACTTCTTACTTATTTTAATTAATTAGTCTAATCTTATAACATTTCTTGAAATTAAGTGCAAAGTTATAAAAAAGAAAGCAAAGAGCGACATATTTAAAGAGTTTTTAATCAAAAAATAAAATTTAACCGAAAGTTATTCTGAATTCTCATCTAATTTTCTTATCTTTGCAGCCGAATAGCGTAAATTGAAAAGACCGGCAGGTCTTATACTTCAATTTTCGACACGGATAATTAATAGAAAGAAACAATATTTTAAGATGCCAGAAATATCTGTACGCGGTCTTGAAATGCCAGAGTCACCTATCAGAAAGTTGGCTCCTCTGGCTGCCGCAGCAAAGAAACGTGGAGTAAAGGTATATCACCTCAACATCGGTCAGCCTGACCTTCCAACTCCTCAATGTGGCCTAGATGCCTTGAAGCATATAGACCGCACGGTCTTGGAGTATTCTCCAAGTCAGGGCTATCTCAGCTATCGCGAGAGGCTTGTAGATTACTATAAGAAATATAACATCAACGTAACTGCCGATGATATCATCATTACATCGGGAGGTTCTGAGGCTGTACTCTTCTCTTTCATGAGCTGCCTCAACCCTGGCGACGAGATTATCGTACCAGAACCAGCTTACGCTAACTATATGGCGTTTGCTATCTCGGCGGGTGCCAAGATCCGTACCATCGCTACAACGATAGAAGAAGGTTTCTCCCTGCCTAAGGTGGAGAAGTTTGAGGAACTTATCAATGAGCGCACCCGTGCCATCCTGATCTGTAACCCAAACAATCCTACAGGCTATCTCTATACCCGCAGAGAGATGAATCAGATTCGCGACCTGGTGAAGAAGTACGACCTCTATCTCTTCTCTGATGAGGTTTACCGTGAGTATATCTACACCGGCAGTCCTTATATCAGTGCGATGCACCTGGAAGGCATCGAGCAGAACACCGTTCTCATCGATTCTGTTTCGAAGCGTTACAGCGAGTGCGGTATCCGTGTAGGTGCCCTTATCACCAAGAATGCAGAAATTCGCAAGGCGGTGATGAAGTTCTGTCAGGCCCGTCTCTCTCCTCCACTGATCGGTCAGATTGTAGCCGAAGCTTCTCTGGATGCTCCAGAAGAGTACTACCGCGATGTATACGATGAGTATGTAGAGCGCCGTAAGTGCCTGATAGACGGACTGAACCGTATTCCTGGCGTATACTCTCCTATTCCTATGGGAGCCTTCTATACCGTAGCCAAACTGCCTATCGATGATTCTGACAAGTTCTGCCGCTGGTGTCTGGAGGAATTCAACTATGAGGGTGAAACCGTCATGATGGCTCCAGCCTCTGGTTTCTACACGACTCCGGGAGCCGGACACAATCAGGTTCGTGTAGCTTACGTCTTGAAGAAACACGATCTGGAGCGTGCTCTGGTAGTTCTGGGTAAGGCACTTGAGGCTTATCCGGGAAGAGTGGAAGACGAAGGACTATAACAATGTTGAATGCTGAATGTAATGAATTTTCCTCTATTTATAGCAAAGAGATTATATAGCGATCAGGGCGATAAACGTAAAGTTTCTCGCCCTGCTATTCATATTGCCACTGCAGGTGTTGCTATCGGACTCGCCATTATGATTATGTCGGTATGCGTAGTACTCGGATTCAAACATACCATACGCGACAAGGTGATAGGATTCGGAAGCCATATACAGGTGGCCGACTTCATGACGCTGCAGCAGCAAAACCAGTATCCGGTGGTCATGAACGACTCGATGGTCAACGTACTGAAAAAGATACCTGGCGTAAAACATGTGCAGAAATTTGCCATGAAAGAGGGAATCCTGAAGACGGACAGCGATTTCCTGGGCGTCATATTCAAAGGTGTAGGACCTGATTTCGATTCTACCTTTATCCATCAGAACATGATTGAAGGCAGCATCCCTAAGTTTGATGACAAAGCGAGTCATAACCAGATTCTCATCTCACAGCTGATGGCTGACAAGCTGAAGCTGAAGACGGGAGAACGCATCTTTGCCTACTTCTTTGATGACAACGGAGTGCGTATGCGCCGCTTCACCATCAAGGGTATCTATCAGACCAACCTGAAGAAGTATGATGAGGTAATGGTATACACCGACCTCTATACTGCCGTAAAGCTGAACGGATGGGAAGAAGACCAGGCGAGCGGTGCAGAACTGACCGTTAACGACTTCAACAAGCTCAACGAGACAGAAGACTATATCATAAATAAGGTGAACCGCACGGTAGACCACTATGGCGAAACCTACAGCAGTTCTACCATCAAGGACCTGAATCCAAACATCTTCCAATGGCTGAGTCTGATGGATCTGAATGTCTGGATTATTCTCGGTCTGATGCTGATAGTAGCCGGTGTCACCATGATCAGCGGCCTGCTCATCATCATTCTGGAACGCACCTCCATGATAGGCGTAATGAAGGCATTGGGTGCCCGCAACAAGACCATCCGCCACACCTTCCTGTGGTTTGCCGTCTTCATCATCGGCAAGGGTATGCTTCTGGGCAATGCCATCGCCCTCGGCATTCTTACCCTCCAGTACTTTACAGGCATCCTCAAACTCGATGCACAGACCTATTATGTAAGTACCGTTCCGGTAGAATTCAACTGGCTTGCCATCATAGCCCTGAACATTGCTACGCTGCTGATAAGCATCTTCATGCTCGTAGCACCAAGCTACCTGATTTCTCATATCCATCCAGCCAAATCAATGAGATATGAGTAAAATACAGTCTATAACACCACAATATGTAGACTAAAAAGGAAAAAAAATAATTATTTTATATAGTTTTTGAAAATAGTGCACATTTTATTTTGCAGTGTGCACTATTTTCATTATCTTTGCACAAAATTTTGTAAATTGTGCAATGAATTCAATACCAAGTTTTAACTCGTATATTGAGAACAGCATTATCAAGAATTGGAATCTGGATGCGCTCACCGATTACAAGGGCGCAACCCTCCAATATCACGATATTGCCAGAAAGATTGAGAAGCTACACATCCTGTTCGAAAACAGCGATGTAAAGAAGGGCGACAAGATTGCCGTCTGCGGAAGAAATAGTAGCCAGTGGGCAGTAGCCTTCCTGGCCATTATTACATACGGAGCCATTGTCGTACCTATACAGAACGAATTTAAGCCTGAGCAGATTCACAACATCGTGAACCACAGCGAAAGTAAACTTCTGTTCGTTGGTGACATGGTAGCTACAGAGATAACACCAGAGGAGATGCCTTCACTGGAAGGAATCATCTATCTTCCGGACAATTCGCTTGTCATCTCGCGCTCTGAGAAACTGACTTATGCGCGCGAGAACCTCAATGCAATGTTCGGACACAGATATCCTAAGTATTTCAGACCAGAACACGTGAAGTATCACGTAGACGATCCTGAAGAACTGGCAATGATCAACTATACCAGTGGAACTACCGGTTTCTCAAAAGGTGTGATGCTCCCATACAGAGCACTTTGGGGTAATCTCGACTACCTCATCGATTCAGTGAAACCTAAGATAGGTAAGAACTGCAACATCCTTTCTACCCTTCCAATGGCTCACATGTATGGACTCATGACAGAATTTCTCTTCAATATAGTATTGGGTAACCATATCTTCTTCCTTACCCGTCTGCCGAGCCCAACGCTCATCTCAGAGGCGTTGTCAGAAATCAAGCCAGACATCCTCTATGCAGTGCCGCTTGTAGTAGACAAGATTGTAAGAAAGGAAGTATTCCCACATATCCAAACCAACCGTGCACGACTGCTGATGAACATGCCTGTCATCAATAAGCGCATCAAGGAGAAGGTTCGCGAGTTTGTATTGAGAAAGTTTGGCGAACGTCCTTACGAGGTTGTTGTGGGTGGTGCTCCGCTCAACAAGGAGATAGAGAACTTCTTCATCAGCATAGGTTTCCCTATCGCAATGGGATATGGTACCACTGAGACTGCTCCACTTATCACCTTTGCCCATCAGGACAACTATGTAGCAGGAAGCTGTGGTGTTGCTGTGAAGCACATGGAGGTAAAGGTTTTGAGCGATGACCCGGAGAACGTAGCCGGTGAACTGGTTTGCCGCGGCATCAATGTGATGAAGGGCTATTACAAGAACCAGGAGGCAACAGATGCCGTAATAGATAAAGACGGATGGTTCCATACAGGCGACCTGGCAACGATGGACGCCGACGGACATTTCTTCGTAAGAGGCAGAAGCAAGAACATGCTGCTGGGACCTAACGGACAGAACATCTATCCGGAAGAGATTGAGGACAAGCTCAACTCTATGGCGATGGTCAACGAGAGCATCGTAATACAGAGCGATGACAAGCTGGTAGCTCTGGTTCATCCAGATATGGAAGAAGTTAACAACCTCGGCTTTACAGACGAAGACCTGGAGAACATCATGGAGCAGAACCGCAAGGAACTGAACATGCAGATACCTAGCTTCGCAAAGGTGTCACGCATCAAACTACATGATCAGGAATTTGAAAAGACAGCCAAGAAGTCTATCAAGCGTTACCTCTATCAGAACGCTATCTAGAGACAGCCAATATCTGCTGACAGTATATCAGCAGATATTAGCTATCATCAGCAAACAGACTTCAGTACGAGAAAAATATAAAAAAGCAAATCGTTAAATAACAAGAATATGGAGATTCCAAGCTTTAACGCACTAATCCAAAAGAGCATCGTAGACCATTGGGATATGGATGCTCTGACAGACTACAAGGGAGCAACCTTGCAGTACCATGATGTAGCACGCAAAATTGAGAAGCTACACATCATGTTTGAGAACTCTGGTGTAGTAAAGGGCGACAAGATAGCACTTTGCGGTAGAAATAGCGCAAACTGGGCTGTAGCATTCCTTGCTACCCTTACCTATGGTGCCATTGCCGTACCTATCCTGCATGAATTCATGCCAGACCAGATTCACAACATCGTAAACCACAGCGATGCCAAACTGCTCTTTGTGGGTGATGTTGTAGCTACACAGATTGATGCAACGAAGATGCCAGCTCTTGAAGGCATCATCTATATACCGGATTATTCACTTGTCGTTTCACGTACCGACAAGTTGACTTATGCGCGCGAACACCTCAACGAGATGTTCGGTATCAAATATCCTAAGTACTTCCGCAAAAACCATGTCAACTACTATATGGAACAGAATCCGGATGAGTTGGCAATGATCAACTATACCAGCGGAACTACCGGTTTCTCCAAGGGAGTAATGGTTCCATACCGTGCACTATGGGGCAATGCAGATTTCGCAGAGAACGTACTGGGTAAGAAGATCAAGCAGGGAGATTCTGTTATCAGTATCCTGCCGATGGCCCACATGTACGGCATGGCGTTTGAATTTATCTTCGAATTTATCAAGGGCTGCCACGTCTTCTATCTCACCCGCATCCCTAGTCCAGCCATCATCGCCGAGGCATTCGGCCGCATCAAGCCAGCCGTCATCATAGCTGTACCTCTGGTTATCGAGAAGATTATCCGCAAGAAGGTATTCCCTAAAATCCAGAACAACCGCATGCGTATGCTGCTCCACATGCCTGTGATCAGCAAGAAGGTGAAGGAGAAGATATGCGACCAGGTATCCAATGCCTTCGGTGGCAACTTCTACGAGGTGATTATCGGTGGTGCAGCCTTTAACCAGGAAGTGGAAAGTTTCCTCCATAGCGTAGGTTTCAAATATACCGTGGGATATGGCGCAACAGAATGTGCCCCTATCATCTGCTACGAGGATTACAAAAACTTCGTACCGGGCTCTTGCGGTAAGGCTGCCCTCCACATGATGGTCCGCATCGACAGTCCTGATCCTGAGAATGTACCAGGCGAAATCCTTGCCAAGGGTCCTAACGTAATGTTGGGTTACTATAAGAATGAGGAAGCTACCAAGCAGACCATCGACGAGAACGGATGGTATCATACAGGCGACCTCGGAACCATGGATGGTGACGGCAACGTCTTCATCAAGGGTCGTAGCAAGAACATGCTGCTCGGTGCAAACGGTCAGAATATCTACCCTGAGGAGATTGAGGATAAGCTTAACTCTTTGGCTCTGGTAGCGGAAAGCGTGGTTGTACAGAAGGGCAACAAGCTCATTGCTCTGGTTCACCCAGACTATGATGAAGCTCAGACCCTGAATCTCGGTACCAAAGAACTGACAGATGTCATGGAGCAGAACCGCCAGGAACTCAACACCATGATTCCTGCTTACAGCAAAGTATCAGAAATACGTATACATGAAGATGAGTTTGAAAAGACTCCTAAGAAGAGCATCAAGCGATTCCTCTATACGGCAGAGTAAAGAAAGAACCTGTATTATGAAATAAAAAATGGTGTGACTTCGGTTTTGAAGTCACACCATTTTTTATAAGTTATAAATTATAATAAAGTATTCGAGCGGATTCTGGACAGCGTTTCCGGAGTCATCTGCAGATAACTTGCGATATAGGTGAGCGGAGCACGCAGAACCACCTGTGGGCTCATTTCGCACAGGCGCTTATATTTATTAGGTGCCGACTCAAATCGCATCAGATCGGCATGAATCTGAGACTGAATCAAACTCTCTTCCAATATTTTACGATAAAGCATCTGGATATTAACATTACGCATAGCAGCCGCCTCCAGCTTTTTCTTCGGTAGCATATACACCAGCGTAGGCTCCAAAGCTTCCACCTGCAGGTGGGTAGGCTCTTCCTTAAAGAGGCTCTCAATGCACATAAAGATGGTATGATCCACACCCAGATGTTCGGTCACCTCCTTGCCATTCTTAAAGTAAAATTGGCGCACCAATCCCTTCTCGATGTACGAGATACCCATGCACTGTTCACCTTCAGGCAAGATCATCTCGCCCTTGGCATACTTGATAGGCTCAAGGATATCTTCCACAACATCGAGCTCATCATAAGTCATCGTACTATATTTACGCGCCAATTCGCGCGCAATATCACGCTTAGGGGTAATTACTTTAAAGTCTGCCATAATACTTAACCTCCTTTTCCATTATACTTATATTAAATCATTAGTCGAGTTTGAGCACAGCAAGGAAGGCTTTCTGTGGAACTTCCACATTACCAATCTGCTTCATGCGCTTCTTACCCTTCTTTTGCTTCTCAAGCAACTTGCGCTTACGGCTTACGTCACCACCATAACATTTGGCAGTAACATCCTTGCGCACCTGCTTAACAGTCTCACGTGCCACAATCTTGGCACCGATAGCTGCCTGGATAGCAATATCGAACTGCTGACGAGGTATGAGGTCCTTCAACTTCTCGCACATTCTGCGACCAAAGCTCACAGAGTTTTCGCGGTGAGTCAAAGTACTCAAAGCATCTACAGGCTCTCCATTCAACAGGATATCGAGCTTCACCAGGTCGGAATGACGGAATGAATCGATATGATAGTCGAACGAAGCATATCCCTTGGAGATACTCTTCAGCTTGTCATAGAAGTCGATGACGATTTCTCCCAACGGCAACATGAAGTGGAGCTCAACACGGTTTCCACTCACATATTCCTGGTTGATGAGTTCGCCTCGTTTGTCCAGACAGAGTTTCATGATAGGTCCAATATAATTGGTTGCCGTAATGATGGTTGCCCGGATATATGGTTCCTCAATATGGTCTATCAGCGTTGGGTCTGGCAATCCGGAAGGATTGTGAACCTCTTTCACACCGCCCTGCTTGTCGTATACCATATAAGATACGTTAGGTACGGTAGTGATGACATCCATATTAAACTCACGGTCCAGTCTCTCCTGTACGATTTCCATGTGGAGCAAACCGAGGAATCCGCAACGGAAACCGAAGCCCAAAGCCACAGAACTCTCTGGTGAGAAAGTCAATGAAGCATCATTGAGCTGCAGTTTTTCGAGCGATGCCCGCAGATTCTCGTAATCGCTAGGATCGATAGGATAAACACCAGCAAATACCATAGGTTTCACTTCCTGGAAACCCGCAATCGCCTTGTCACAAGGACGGGCGATATGGGTAATGGTATCACCCACCTTTACCTCGGTAGCATTCTTGATACCCGAGATGATATAACCTACCTCACCGGTACCCAATTCCTGGCGTGGAATCATATCCATCTTCAATACACCGATTTCATCAGCATCATATTCCATGCCGGTATTGAAGAACTTCACCTTATCTCCCTTACGGATCACGCCATTCTCTATCTTGAAATAGGCGATGATGCCGCGGAAAGAGTTGAATACAGAGTCGAAAATCAAAGCCTGAAGCGGTGCCTTCTCGTCTCCTACCGGAGCAGGAACACGATTAACAACAGCTTCCAATATGTCTTCTACACCCTCACCGGTCTTACCTGATGCACGGAGAATATCCTCATGCTTGCAACCAATCAGGTCTACAATTTCGTCTTCTACCTCATCAGGCATAGCCGATGGCATATCTATCTTATTGATTACCGGAATAATCTCCAGATCGTGATCGATAGCCATATAGAGGTTTGAAATGGTCTGTGCCTGAACGCCCTGAGTGGCGTCAACAACTAGCAGTGCTCCCTCGCAAGCAGCGATGGAACGGGAAACTTCGTATGAGAAGTCAACGTGTCCCGGAGTATCGATAAGATTCAGGATATAGGTCTGTCCATCCTTTGCCTTATATTCCATTTGGATAGCATGGCTCTTGATTGTGATACCACGTTCTCTTTCCAAATCCATATCATCAAGCATCTGTCCTTCAGTAATCTTGATGGTCTGAGTCTTCTCCAGAAGTCGGTCTGCCAAGGTACTTTTACCATGGTCTATATGTGCAATAATGCAGAAATTTCTTATTTTATTTATATTCTCCATATAATTTTTCTCTCTTTAGAGTGCAAAGATAGTATTTTTTTTCGTATCTTTGCACAAAATATTGAAAATAATAGAGATTTTTAGATAAAAAGTAGAAAAATCATGAAGAAAAAGTTGATTTACATCGGTATTTTTGCTTCTTTGCTCGTTTCTTGTACAGAAAGTCTGGAGGACAAAGCGGCTCGTGAAGCCAAGGAGTATACTGAAAAATACTGTCCTACTCCATACGTCAACGACGCCAGGACTGACAGTGCTGCATTTGATAAAACCAAGAAGATATATACGTACTATATCTCTTTGAGAAACAAGGCAGATAACAAGAAGGCGATTGATGCCAACAAGGATAAACTCCATAAGGTTCAGAAGGAAGCCCTGGACAATAACCCTGGTCTGAAGAAATATAAGGAAGAGCATTTCACCTTCCGTTTCGTATATCATTCGGCTAAGAACCCGAAGGAGGTGTTGCTGGATGATACCTTCAAGTATTAGAAAAGGCACGGAGTACTAGCTAGTAATCCGTGCCTAAAATACTCTTAATATCCCATTTCCTGCAAAGCTGTCGCCAACTGGTCTGGACAGCTTGTAGGCTTATTGCCACAAGTGATACCCTTCAGTCGGGCGATGACATCCTTTGCCTTCATGCCTTTAATCAAAGCACAAACGCCCTTGGTATTGCCATCGCAGCCTCCGATGAACTGGGCATCCTGCACATTTCCATCTTCATCTATACTGATGCAGATGTATTTTGAGCAGGTGCCATGAGTCTGATAAGTTACCTTCTGCAACTTATCCTGTTTGTCTTGCTGCAACATAATGCTTATTCTGCGTCTGCAGGAATTTCTGGCTTCATGTTGGTATATACAGTCTGAACATCGTCAAACTCTTCCAACTTCTCAACCATCTTGTCGATAGTTTCGCGCTCCTCAGGAGTTACATCCTTCAAATCGTTAGGGATGTACGTGAACTCAGCACCAGTTACCTCGAAACCCTCAGCCTCCAGGTGCTTCTGAATTTCGCCGAAGCTTGTAGGAGCACCATAGATTGTGATTTCGTTGTTCTCCTCATCCTCATCAAACTCATCTTCTACGCCGTAGTCGATCAGGTCGAGAATCATCTCATCCATATCCAGACCTTCCTTCTTCTTGAATGTGAACACAGCCTTGTGGTCGAAGAGGTAAGACAGAGAACCTGTTGTACCCAAGTTTCCGCTGAACTTGTTGAAGATAGAACGAACGTCAGCAACAGTACGTGTAGTGTTGTCTGTCAGAGTATCAACGAAGACAGCCACTCCGTGAGGGCCATATCCCTCGTATGTTACTTCCTTGTAATCGCTGGTATCCTTGCCACAAGCGTTCTTGATGGCACGAGCGATGTTATCCTTAGGCATGTTCTCACGCTTACAGTTAGCGATGATAGCACGCAAGGTTGGGTTGTTCTCTGGTTCTGGACCGCCTGCCTTCACAGCAATAGCAATCTGCTTACCCAACTTAGTAAATGTCTTGGCCATGTGGCCCCATCTTTTCAGCTTTGTAGCTTTACGATATTCAAATGCTCTTCCCATTGGAATTTAATTTTAAATGTTTATCGTTTGTTTATAATATTATCTTACATTCTGCACTGAGCGCCTTCTGCATTATCTCAATTCTGCATTGAGCTTGCTTGTAAGGTTAGCTATGAGCTTCTTCATGATAGCATCTATCTGCTTGTCATTCAATGTCTTCTCCTCATCCTGCAGGATGAAGTTAACGGCATAACTCTTCTTGCCCTCTGGCAAATGCTCACCCTCGTAAACATCAAAGAGAACAACGCTCTTCAGAAGTTTCTTCTCTGTCTGGTGGGCAATCTGCTCAATCTGAGCGAACTCTACATTCTTGTCTACGAGCAATGCAAGGTCGCGACTAACTGAAGGATACTTGCTGATGTCGGTGTAAGTAAGGTTCACCTTCTTCACTGCCTTCATCAGGTTATCCCAGTGGATATCAGCATAGAATACATCCTGCTCAATATCGAATGCTTTCTTCAGCTTCAGGCTCAGGATACCCAGTTCTACCAACACCTTTCCGGCACGGGTCTCGTAACTTACGCCCTTAGAGAAGATGTTATTGTCGCTGTGCTTGATAACCACGTTGTTCTGTGGCATACCCACACGGCGGAGAATATTCTCTACCACAGCCTTCAGCTCGTAGATGTTGCTCTGCTCATCAGCATGAGCCCAACTGCCTTCTACGCGCTTACCGGTGATGAAGAGAGACATGTGAGCCTCCTGAGAGTAAGCCTTGATAGGACTCTCCTCGCTCCACTTCTCCTTATTATATAAATAGGTGTTACCCACCTCGAAGAACTTCAGGTTCTGGCTCTTATGGTTGATGTTGCGAACCACGCTCTCCAAACCACCGAACAGCAGCGTCTGGCGCATCACACCGAGATCAGCACTCAATGGGTTCATCACCTTCACGGTTGTATCGTTAGGATACTTGTTGAGGTCGAAGTCGGTATAGTAGCTAGCCTTGCTCAGAGAGTTGTTGAGAATCTCCATGAAGCCCTCGCCTACCAGCTGCTCTGCCACGAGGTTCTGGCTGTGATAAGCCTTGTCCTCATCGCCCTGAACAGTCAGGGAGCTCTTCAACTGGGTTGGAATCTCCACATTATTATATCCGTAGATACGGAGGATATCCTCTACCACGTCACAAGGACGCTGAACATCTACACGATAAGCAGGAACCAGAAGGTCGATGCCCTCAGCATCCTCCTTCACAATCTTCATCTCGAGAGATGTGGCGATGTTCTTGATGGTTTCAGCACCAATCTCCTTACCGATGAGGCGATGCGCATACTCATAGTTCAGGCGAACTGGGAAATCCTGCATTGGCTCTGGATATACATCCTTGATCTGCATAGAAATCTTACCGCCAGCTAACTGCTTGCAGAGGATGGCAGCCTGCTTCAATGCATAAATCTGTCCGTTTGGATCTACACCACGCTCAAAACGGTAGCTGGCATCTGTACTCAAACCATGACGGCGAGCGCTCTTGCGAATCCATGTAGGATGGAAGTAAGCACTCTCCAAGACAACATCCTTGGTTGTCTCGTAAGTACCGGAACCCTTACCGCCGAAGATACCGGCGATACACATAGGCTCCTCAGCATTGCAGATGCTCAGGTCGTGCTCACCCAAGGTATGCTCCTCGCCATCGAGAGTAACAAACTTGGTGCCCTCTGGCTGGGTACGAACTACAATCTTATGACCGGTAACCATGTCTGCATCGAAGCAGTGCAATGGCTGGCCGTATGCCATCATGATGTAGTTGGTGATATCCACGATATTGTTGATAGGGCGCAAGCCGATGATGTTCAGCTTATCCTGCAACCACTTAGGACTTTCCTTCACCTCACAACCGGTGATGCTTACACAGGCATAACGCTTGCAAGCCTCAGTATTCTGGATTTCAACATCGATAGGAAGATCCTCGTTGTCTACCACAAACTCATCGCAAGAAGGGCGATGCAAACTTGTCTTGTAGCCATTCTGCTTCAACCAGGCATACAGGTCGCGGGCTACACCCCAGTGACCGAGCGCATCAGCACGGTTGGCTGTGATATCTATCTCGATGAGCCAGTCGCTCTCCAGGTGATAATACTCAGCAGCAGGCTGACCTACCGGAGCATCTTCTGGGAGTACGATGATGCCGTCGTGAGAGGTACCTACACCAATCTCATCCTCAGCACAGATCATACCCAAGCTCTCTACACCGCGGAGTTTGCTCTTCTTGATGGTAAAACTCTGGTCGCCATCGTAAAGCACGCAGCCCAAATCAGCCACGATAACCTTCTGACCTGCAGCAACGTTAGGAGCACCACAGACTATCTGCTGAGGTTCACCCTTGCCCAAGTCAACGGTTGTAACATGAAGGTGATCACTATTAGGATGCTCCTCGCATGTCAATACTTTACCAACATAGAGACCTTTCAGTCCGCCCTTGACAGACTGAACTTCTTCCAAAGCGTCAACTTCGAGTCCGCAAGAGGTCAACGCGTCCGCAGTCTCCTGTGGTGTCAAATCGAAATCGACGTATTCTTTAAGCCATTTGTATGAAACGTTCATTATAATGATTTTTTATTTTATTTCTATTTTGAAAAACCCTAAGAAACATCATTCGGGCTATGCATGTTCTAAAACTCTGCAAAAATACAAAAAAAAATGCATATAAACAAATAACATTCGCCATTTTTGCACTATTTAAAATAAATACATGCAAAAATGGCGAATGCCTTGGTTTTTATTCGAAAACTTCGTCGATACTGCCAGTTCCTACTTCCTCTGAGTCATCCTGTTCGGCTGCCTTGCGGGAACAAGGATTGTAGTCTTCCGGCAAATCGAACTTGATAGCAGGACTGATACCCAGCGACGGGTCGGCATAAACCTTCTTCATGAATATCGCCCAGATAGGCAAAGCCATGGTAGCGCCCTGACCCATACTCATGGAATCGAAGTGGATATCACGCTCCTCACCACCTACCCAGCAGCCACTTACGAGTTGTGGAGTAAAGCCGATAAACCAACCGTCGCTGTTGTTGTTGGTAGTACCGGTCTTGGCGCCAATCTGTCCTTCCAGGTTATAACGGTAGCGCAGTCTTCCTGCCGTACCATTATCCACAACGCCCATCAGCATGGTAAGCATCTTCATGGCATTATCGGCACTGATCACCTCGTTCATACGTGGCTGGAAGGTAGCAATCGTATTACCTTCGTTATCCTCGATACGGCTCACAAACATTGGAGCAGTACGGATGCCGTGGTTGGCAAATACGGTATAAGCGCTCACCATCTCGCTGACACTTACCTCACATGGTCCCAGACAGAGACTCATGGATGCATGGATATCAGGATTGTTGATGCCGAAGTCGCGCAACATCTGTACGAACTGCTGCGGATTGAGCTTACTCATCAGATAAGCACTCACCCAGTTGCTACTCTGCGCCAATCCCCAACTCAGCGGAACCATCTGTCCGGCACGTGAATGGTTGGCATTGCGAGGTGTCCACGGACGACCTGCCACCATATAGGTCTGCTGACGGTTAGGCGCCAGATCGCAAGGCTGGAAGCCGTTAGACATCGCCAGACTGTAAAGGAATGGCTTGATGGTAGAACCCACCTGCCGGCGTCCCAGACTCACCATATCATACATGAAATGAGTATAATCCAATCCACCCACATACGCCTTCACAGCACCCGTCTTAGGATCCATGCTCATAAAACCGCTACGCAGAAAGCTCTTGTAATAACGGATAGAATCGAGCGGACTCATCAGCGTATCAATATCACCATGATAGGTAAATACGGTCATCTCCTGCTTCTTGCGGAATGCCGCCTTGATTTCATCCTCAGAATATCCCGCAGCCTTCATCGTACGGTAACGCTCGCTCTGGGTGATACTGCGGTTCAGTATACTCTTAATCTGTTCCGGTGTCAGCTTATCGCTGTATGGCGAGCTTGGTTTGCGGGCTATCTCTGCACTGAAGCGAGGCTGCAGATAGCGGGCTACATGCTGATACATAGCCTCTTCCGCATACTGCTGCATACGGCTATCGATAGTTGTAAACACCTTCAGTCCATCACTGTATACATTATATGGCGAACCATCCTTCTTATAGTTCTTGTTGCACCATCCATAGAGCGGATCATTCTCCCACTGGATAGAATCCACCACAAACTGGGCACGGTTCCAAGAAGGATAATCACTACGCTCCGGACGCTTAGCCATCATATACTGGCGAAGGAACTCACGCAGATAAGTAGCCGAACCATCCTTATGGTCGGTACGGTGGAAATTGAGTGTCAGCGGCTCAGCAGCATACTGGCTATACTCGCTCCGGCTCAGATATCCCGCCTTCACCATCTGCGAAAGAACCACATTTCTGCGCTCCCTGGCTCTCTCCGGATAGCGAACCGGATTGAAGAGCGACGGATTCTTGCACAGTCCGATGAGTGTTGCCGACTCACAGAGGGTCAGATTCTTCGGTTCCTTATTAAAATAGGTATTTGCCGCCGTCTTGATTCCTACAGCATTGTGCAGGAAATCGAAGTAATTGAGATAGAGAGCCAGAATCTCCTCTTTGGTATAATAGCGTTCCAGCTTCACCGCAATCACCCACTCTATCGGCTTCTGCAACAATCGTTCCATCGTACTGCCTGCCTTCTCAGAATAAAGCTGCTTGGCGAGCTGCTGCGTGATGGTACTTCCACCACCCGCATTAGTCTGTCCCAGGATACCACGCTTGACGATGGCACGTCCCAGTGCACGGAAGTCGATACCCGAATGCTCATAGAATCGCTCATCCTCAGTAGCCACCAGCGCCTTAATTAAATAAGGTGACATCTTCTTGTAAGGAATCACGATACGGTTCTCCTTGTTCAGGTTCCACGTACCAAGCACCTTGCCATCGGCAGAGTAAACCTGGGTGGCAAATCTGTTGATAGGATTCTGCAGATCCTCGATGTCGGGCATGTAGCCAATCATTCCAAACCAGATGGCAACAAAGGCAAGAATTACCATGAGTATTCCAGTGCCGAAAACAGCCCATAAAATATGTATAAATCGCTTTCTCATCACTATTTCTTTAAATATTTGTGCAAAATTACATAAAAGTTTTGACTTATCGCACATAAATCAGATTTTTTATGTAACTTTGGGGGCGATTTTAGAACATTCAATCATATTTCAAATGGAAAAACATAATTTTGTGACCATTGCAGACCTTTCCAAGGAGAAAATCATGTACCTCCTGGAAATGGCGCAAGAGTTCGAAAAGCACCCGAACAGGGAGTTGTTGAAGGGAAAGGTCGTAGCGACCCTTTTCTTCGAGCCATCTACTCGTACCCAACTCAGTTTCCAAACCGCTGCCAACCGTCTTGGTGCCCGTGTCATTGGTTTCTCTGATGCCAAGACATCCAGCACCACCAAGGGTGAGACCCTCAAGGATACCATCCTGATGGTAAGCAACTATGCCGATGTAATCGCCATGCGCCATTTCATCGAGGGAGCAGCCCAGTATGCCAGTGAGGTAGCACCAGTGCCTATCGTAAATGCAGGCGACGGCGCTCACATGCATCCTTCACAGTGCCTGCTCGACCTCTACTCTATCTACAAGACCCAGGGTACCCTGGAGAACTTGAACATCTATCTTGTGGGTGACCTCAAATATGGCCGCACCGTTCACTCACTTATCACAGCTATGCGCCATTTCAATCCTACCTTCCATTTCATCGCACCTAAGGAACTTGCCATGCCAGAAGAGTATAAACTATACTGCAAGGAGCACAACATCAAATATGTTGAGCACGAGGACTTTAACGAAGATGTGATTGCAGGTGCCGACATTCTCTACATGACCCGTGTACAGAAGGAGCGTTTCAGCGACCTGATGGAGTATGAGCGCGTAAAGAACGTGTATATCCTGAAGCGCGACATGCTCTGCAAGGCTAAGGAGAACATGAAGATCATGCATCCGCTGCCACGTGTCAACGAGATTGCTTACGATGTAGATGATGATCCACATGCATACTATATTCAGCAGGCTCAGAACGGCCTCTATGCGCGTGAGGCTATCTTCTGCCACTGCCTCGGCATCTCGCTCGATGATGTGAAGAACGATAAAAGCATAATTGAATAATGTTGAATGTTGAATAATGTTGAATGTTGAATGTTGAATGTTGAATGTTAAGTTGCCTAACGGACACCTAACATGGCCCTCAAAGGCGCAAGCCTCACTCAACATTCAACACTCAACATTCAACATTAAACACTCAACACTCAACATTCAACACTCAACATTTAAAAAAAAAGAGATGGGAAACAATAAAAGTCAATTAGTGGTTGCGGCTATCGAGAACGGTACCGTAATCGACCATATACCAGCCGAAAAGACCTATCAGGTAGTAAATCTGCTCCAGTTGGAGAAGATGGAGACTCCTGTTACTATCGGCTACAACCTGCCAAGCAAGAAGATTGGCAAGAAGGGCATCATCAAGGTTGCCAACAAGTATTTTACCGATGAGGAAATCAACCGACTCTCTGTCGTTGCGCCTAACATCGGACTGAGTATCATCAAAGACTACGAAATCGTAGAGAAGAAGACCGTCAAGACTCCTGATACGCTGAAGGGCATCGTAAAGTGCAACAACCCTAAGTGCATCACCAACAACGAGCCTATGCAGACCCTCTTCCATACCGTAGACAAAGTGCTCGGTATCGTACGTTGCCACTACTGCGACAAAGAGCAGCAATTGGGCAAAGTAGAGCTCTGCAAGTAATAAAAACAGGTAGTTTATAACAAAAAGTAAGCAATACCACTCAAAATGTTACGATTTATTTGGTAGTTTGAGAGATATTGCTTATTTTTGCATCCGATTTCATTAAACATCAACCATAAAAAGTAAAGGGAAATGGTAAAAGATCAAGAGATTTTCGACTTAATCGAAAGAGAACATCAGCGCCAGCTGAAGGGTATGGAGCTTATCGCTTCTGAGAATTTCGTTAGTGACGAGGTGATGAACGCTATGGGTTCTTACCTTACTAACAAGTATGCCGAGGGTCTGCCAGGCAAGCGTTATTATGGTGGATGCCAGGTAGTAGACATCGTAGAGAACCTCGCCATCGAGCGCGTAAAGAAGGTGTTCGGTGCTGAGTATGCCAACGTACAGCCTCACTCTGGTGCGCAGGCTAACGCTGCCGTTCTGCTTGCCGTATTGAAGCCAGGTGATACCTTCATGGGTTTGAACCTCGACCACGGCGGCCACCTCTCTCATGGTAGCCACGTCAATACATCCGGTATTCTCTACAACCCTATCGGCTACAACCTGAACAAGGAAACAGGCCGTGTAGACTACGACGAGATGGAGAAACTGGCTCTTGAGCACAAACCAAAACTGATTATCGGTGGTGGTAGCGCTTATAGCCGCGAGTGGGATTATGCCCGCATGCGCAAGATTGCCGATGAGGTAGGCGCTCTCCTCATGATCGATATGGCTCACCCTGCAGGTCTGATTGCAGCCGGTCTGCTCGACAACCCATTGAAGTATGCGCACATCGTTACTTCTACTACTCACAAGACCCTCCGTGGTCCTCGTGGCGGTATCATCTTGATGGGCAAAGATTTTGACAACCCATGGGGCTTGACTACCAAGAAGGGCGAGGTTAAGAAGATGAGCATGCTCTTGAATTCTGCCGTATTCCCAGGTGAGCAGGGTGGTCCGCTGGAGCACGTCATCGCTGCCAAGGCAGTAGCCTTCAATGAGAATCTGCAGCCTTCATGGAAGGAGTATGCTACTCAGGTAAAGAAGAATGCTGCCGTACTCGCAGATGACCTCATCGGTCGTGGATTCGGTATCGTGAGCGGTGGTACAGACAACCATTCTATGCTCGTAGACCTCCGAAGTAAATATCCAGACCTTACAGGTAAAGTAGCTGAGAATGCGCTGGTTGCAGCCGACATCACAGTCAACAAGAACATGGTTCCATTCGACAGCCGTTCTGCCTTCCAGACATCAGGTATCCGCCTGGGTACAGCAGCCATGACCACACGTGGCGCCAAGGAAGATATGATGCACCTCATTGCCGAACTCATCGAGGAGGTTCTGAATGCTCCTGAGGACGAGAAGGTCATTGCCCGCGTTCGCGAAAAGGTGAATGCTACAATGAAGGATTACCCTCTCTTTGCATACTAATCGTTACGGATAAATATAATTACAAACTGCGGGCCTTCCGTCCGCAGTTTTTTGTTTCATTTAATAAATAATAAAGAAAAGAAAAAATTTATGAAAAAGATGAAAAGCCTACTGCTCATGGCACTTGCGTTGCTCCCTGCGAGCAAAACTTTAGCACAGACCAACGCCCAAGTTTTCTACGACTTCGGCAGTGACCGCAAGTTTGTTACCCTCACACTCGAAATGTTCAAGCAGGACAAATGGGGTAGCACCTATTTCTTTGTAGACCACGACTTCAACCTCGATCAGATGACAAACACTGATACAGGCAAGAAGTACGAGCACAACATGTCACAGGGTGGAACCTATACCGAGATTTCGCGCGCCCTCAACTTCTGGCAGAACACGAAGTTGAAGAACCTGAGCCTCCACGTAGAGTACAACGGCGGTATCTACAAGGACTACCCTATCAACAATGCCTGGCTCTTCGGTGTGGAGTATTTCATGCACGACAAGAGTTTCAAGAACACCTTGACACTCCAGGCACTCTACAAGACTATCCGCAAGACCGACCAGAACGTGCCAATGCAGTTTACTGCTGTTTGGGGATGCAAAGACATCTTTGGATTAAAGGGATTGAACTTTAGCGGTTTCGCAGATTTCTGGTGGGAGAATCACAGTTCTTTCAAGGATAAGGATGGCAACCTGAAGTTCGACAAGGATGGCAACATAGCCTTCACTCCCGAGCACACTGTCTTCACCACTGAGCCACAGCTCTGGTACAATGTAGGCCAGCACTTCGGCTGCGAGAACCTGAGCGTAGGTAGCGAGGTAGAAATCAGCCACAACTTCGGCAGCAATGCCGGCTGGATGGTTCGCCCTTGCCTCGGTGTAAAGTGGGACTTCTAATTACGAATTTCTTAGCTGCGGAAAATTTAAAAAAATTCATTTTAAAAATTTTCCGCACTAATTCTTAACCACTTTATTTTCTGTTTTTCAACAGCTTACGTTACTTTCTTACTGTCAATCCGCCATCAGAAATTCCTCCGATTCCGCCTTTTTTCTTATTATACTGACGGGTTACACCGCTTAAGTTAACTCCGCCAACACCCTCGGATGTAGCGTTTACACTTTGGCAGTCAACTTTGGCTTTCACGCTGCCCACACCTTCGTTCTTGATAATCAGACTGCCGCCCTTAAACATTCCCAGATTAACAGAGCCTACGCCCTCATTATCCAGTTTCACACTTCCCATCTCAATCTTAGAGATTTTCACCGAGCCTACGCCTTCGTTATCAATGTTCATATCATCTCCAGCCACATCATCGATATTTACCGAGCCAACACCCTCGTTGGTTATCTCCAGTTTGTTGGCAAGAATCTTCCCAATCTTGACAGAGCCTACACCCTCGTTATCGATTTTCAGGCGGTCACTATTAATCGTCTTGGCATAGAATGAACCTACGCCTTCCTGTGCAATCTTCACCAGGTCAGGACTGGTGATATAAATCTTGAGTCTATTCTTTTCAGAGTTACACGCGGCAGGCACTTTGAGCTTTCCGCTGAGTCCGATCTTCACCTCGCCGTCACGATAAACCACCTTGAGCTTCTCCTTGAGTTTCTGTACGAACTCAGCATCCTTGATGGCAGAGTAATCCAATCGAACGCTGCATTCATCGCCATTGTTCTGGGTATAATAAACGCTGGCAATCACATCCACGTCGATAGCCTTGAAAGGCTTCTCGGTCAAATCATCCTGCGTAAAGTTGAGACTTCCCTTCATTTCACTGGCTGAAGATCCCATACTGCAAGAACTCAAGCCCATTGGGGCAAAGAATAAAGCGGCAGCCACCGCCCAAATACCAAATTTCTTCATATCATTTCTATTTTTATGTTTCTAAATACGTGATAAACCGAATACCTTTCTGTTTCGGAAATCTGACGGTTAGACGTAAGAAGATACATAAAGGTTGCAGGATAAGAGAAAAAATGCAGAAAAAAAAGTGCAACAGAAAGCTGTTCTCACAGGAACAGCCTCCTGTTCTTACTGAAATAGCCTTCGTTAGTCACTGAAATAATATTCGTTGACTATTGAAGTAAGCCTCACTCCATTTTCAAGCAAGCAACACGCCATAACATTAAGGTATTCAAGGAAAAGGCACAAATTCTACAAGGCGTTCCAATAGATTTATTTTTCTCTATCCACCAATGCAAAAAATTGCCTAAAAATTTGGAAGTTACAAATTTTCAGCGTATCTTTGCAGAAGATTGTACGGCGCTCGGCAATTCGAAAGCAAGCTTTCATTGCACTCACTGACATAATCTTTGCAAAAGTATTAATTTAAATGAATCGCGTATGAAGCAGGTAGAAGAAAGATACATCAAAGCCGAGATAGCCAAGTTCACTCCGCAGGAAATGCGGGAGTACGAAACCAGCAAGATGGCATATCGTGACATCAAGAATTCCGTAGACACCGCCAAGCGTGAAGGTATAGCCGAAGGCATGGAAAAAAGAAGTCTTGAGATTGCCAGAAAGATGCTGGCAAAGGGCATAGATGAAGCGACGGTAAAGGAAATAACCGGGCTGTCGGCGGAACATATACTGCAGCTAAAAGCAGAAATATAGATTACTTACTGAACTTTCGCATGTGGTTCAAGTACGGGCTGAAGGCCCAAAAGCTCCTAGCCCAGGGCATCGCCCTGGGTATAATAGCAAACAGCAAGGCGCCCTGTAAGGGCAAAAGCTTTGTTATTACCTGGTACTTGAAAGCTTTTGCCCTTACAGGGCGACAGGCTTGCGTCCTTGATTACCCAGGGCGCTGCCCTGGGCTAGGAGCTTCTGCCCTTTCAGGGCGAGTGGAGCCAACTTGCGAAAATTCAGTAACGGAAAATTTGCAGCAGGTTTTAAAAGATTAGAATTATGATTTCAGAAAAAGAATTAAATAGCTATCGGCTGACAAGCATGGAAGAGCCAACAGATGAAATGCTGGCTCAGATTATGCATGAGGCAGCCGAAATATACAACAGAGAAAACGAAGAAGCTTACAGAAGTTATTTTGCCAATATGCAAAAACAGGCTAAAGAACAACGACAAAAATTCAATTTGAATTAATGGAGGCAAAAATACACAAACCCGTTTTAATTGTCATTGCAGGACCTAATGGTTCTGGGAAGACAACAATAACCAGTCGTGTATTACACCACGAATGGCTAGAAGATTCTATTTATATCAACCCAGACAATATTGCACAAAATATGTTTGGCGATTGGAACAATCAAGATGCAGTATTAAAAGCAGCCCAATACTGCCAGGCTCAAAGAGAAGAATGCCTCAACAATAAACATAGTATGATTTTCGAAACAGTAATGTCCACTGCCGAGAAAATTGACTTTATCAAAAGAGCTAAAGAAGCTGGATTTTTTATTCGTCTCTTTTTTGTAGGAACTTCCTCGCCAACAATAAATGCTTCAAGAATTGCTACTAGAGTAATGAAAGGTGGACACGATGTACCGATTACAAAGATTATTTCAAGATATGCCAAATCCATCATCAATTGCGAAATAGCATCCCAATACGCCGACCGCACATACGTATATGACAACTCAAAAGACGGTGTAGAAGCTCAACTTCTTTTCAGAATGACAGAAGGTAAAATATTTAAGGAATACGTGAAGGAGATTCCGGAATGGGCTATAGGCATTGCCAACAAAGAAGGATAGCCTTGAAAGGTTTCTCGCTCAAATCATCCTGCGTAAAGTTGAGATTTCTGTTCTCACAGGAACAGCCTCCTGTTCTTACAGAAACAGCCTTCGTTAGTCACTGAAACAGTATTCGTTACTCACTGAAACAGTATTGTTTTCCTGGTTTACTGAACGACCGTAGAGAATGATAACTTCTTTAACTTCTCTTAATTTTCCCACATACGAAAGTTCAATCAAATATGCGAAACTTCAAGTTTTCTGCGTTAATATTTGTTTAAATCCCAGTCCTTTTTCGGTATCGTTAACTTCTTTTATCTGATAATTGTTTAACACAACATAACACGGAATCCCCTACCCCACTCGCTTTTCAAAGATTTCAGCGGTAAGAAAAGAGAAAAAATGGGACCCAAAAAAATGGCACCTCTTTCGGAACCAAAAATAAACGCTTAAAATATGTAAAAATGGGCCGAATCCTTAAAATATGTTTATAAAAAGCGAAAAACACCCTTCACCACCCTTCACCCGTAACTATTTGACACATAAAACGTTAAATAAAAAGGTGAAGGGTGAAGGTTTGAAAACTCTTTTTTATATATACGCGCGGCAAGGGAAAAAATCCGTTTTTTCATTTTTCTGACTTTCCGGTTTTTCCAAAAATCCTAAAAAAAGAATATAATATAAGATTTAAAATATACCCTTCACCCTTCACCTCGCCACCACAACACATATCCATCATCGTATTCCCAACATTTGTTTTCCTGATTTATTCTTCGGAAATATCACACTATCTTTCGGAGAAATTTTCGTATTCTTCGGAGATATTCTGCTATCTTTCGGAGATATTCTCATATTCTTCGGAGATATTTTGCTATCTTTCGGAGTAATTTTCGTGTTATTGATTTCAGAGATAGTTATCATTCGACAAGTGGAAGAGCCAATTCGTTACCGCCCACCCCAAGCTAACCTCGTGACCATCAGAGCGAAAAATAACGGATTAACTTTATTTAACAAAAAAAACAACTGATTATGAAAAAATTACATTAAATTTGCAACCGTCTAACAGCTCCACTCCACTTGTAAGTGTACGCAAGATGATGATAGTCAAACTACCAAAACGATAGTCGAACTACCAAAAAAAACAACGAGCTGAAGGACAAGAATATAAGTAAATGGTATTAATCAGAAACTGAAAGTACAATTTAAACTTAAATAGATATGAAAGTATTCAATTCTACACTTGCTGCCATCGGTTTGGCGGCATTCGTATTCGCATCTTGTAGCGACAGTAACAGTGACCCTGCAGATGGAACTGCACCTGTTATTATCCCTGCAGACCTCACCCAAGTAACTCTTGAATCTCAGGACGTAGACAACAGCCGTGTTGTAAACTACAAGAACAGTACAGCTAATGCCAGAAAGTTCTTCTTGACAAGAGCCGGTGAGACTAATTTCATTACAGGTATGCCTAAAGATATGCCTGAAGAACCAGAAAATGCTCTAAATGTTAATGGCACACGTGACCTTATCGGTGAAGGCAAAGCATTCGCTATCAGCGGCCAAAAGACTATTGACTTCACGGGCAAGACCATCAAAAATGCAACCATTTTCATTCATAGTGGTAGCACTATGAAATATAATGCAACCGCAGGTGGCAATAAATTTATTTTGGAAGGTAGTGCAAAATTGGAATACACTGGCAACGGCGTAATGGTTGCAGAAAACGATATTGTTTACGTTAAAAAAGCAATAGGTACATTGGCAGCTAAAGGTGACATGCTAATCAATGGAACTTTGTATGCCGACCTCAGAAGTACATCCGAGGCTGGAGAAGATCTGAGTAGCGGTCTTGGTGCAATCAAAGAGCAGACAAAAGCTGAAAAAGAAAAATCAATCACTCCTACACAGAATATCACATTCGGTCAAGGTGCCAAGGCATACATCAACGGTTCTATCCGTGCTATCAACCTCAAGATAGAAAATGGTGCAAATGTATACGCTCAAGGGAACCTCTTCAACAATGACAACAATGGTAACGCTACCATCAATGGTAACCTCTGGATTGGAGGCTTTATCAAGACACGTACATTGGACGTAAATGGTTATTTGAAGGCTGTAGAAGCCGTCAAGGTAACAAATGCATTCAATGTTAATAATGGCGCCAACGTAGAAGCATCCTACATTAACGTTACAAACAACACAAAGGACGGAGATAAAGTAATTGCAAAGGGAGAAGCTACTTTGACTCTCAATGGTACTGGTAAGATTACTATTGGCGACAAGAATGTTATTACAGCCAACAACTTGGTTACAGACAATGCATCTGCAGGTCAGATAACCTTGGCTGGAGAAAATGCAGTAGCTGTCATCAAGGCACATAAGTTTACCAATAATGGAAAAAGCAATATTGTCGCTTTTGCAACACCAGGCACAAACTCTACATTCTTGCTCCAGTTCCAGGAGAATTATAGTGGTTCAACACAATACAATACTTTCGAGGATTTGGACATCGCTGCCACATACGCAGACTATGACAAGGTAGCTGACAAAACTACTCCTAATGTAACTCTCGTAGATAAGGATCACAAGAAATATGGTTACCAGTGGTCTGGCGACCCTGCAACTATCGCAAGCCAAGCTAAGCTTGACTTGATTGCATCTGAGGAATCAACTGATGGTCAGTCTGCTACATGTATCCAATCTGCAAATAGTAAGCTCTATGTATCATATCACACATATGGCGACAAGAAATTTGGTGGCAACATTGAGGTTCTTTCAATGACTGGCAACCAATTGCAAGTAGATGCTAGCAAGGCAGCAGAAAACTACGACTACAACCATCTTATCGTAGATGGTAACAGCCTCTATCTGGCAGGTAGCGGTACAAAGTCAGCAGGTGCATTCTTAGGCAAGATAGACCTCAATGGTGGCAACCTTGGCGATGAAGTAAAACTTTACGCTATCGACAACAAGACCAAGATGGACGCTAACAGTGTAGCTGCATTCGATGGCGAGCACATTGTTGCGACAACCAAAGGTCTCACCTCATTCGACAACGAATTCAGCCATTGGAATAAGACAGGAGATGAAGGAAAGTCTGTTGTTGTAGCTAACAGCAAGCTCTACACATTGGATGTAAAGGGTAATGTTAATGTTTACGACAACAAGAATTTGGAGAATCCTATCAATACATATAATGTAGGCGAAGTAACTCCAACAAACAATAAGGCAGTTCTGGCTGTTGATGAATCTAATGGAACTATCTATGTATGCAAGGGTGAAAATGGTGTCGCTAAGATTTCGTCCACAGGCGACGTAAAAACAGACTTCTTTACATGCCCTACATTTACAAAGCCTGAGAAGACAGAATTGGCAGGTACAGTCAAGGGTCGTGCCAATGGTATCGCTATCGGTGGTGAATACATTTATGTAGCATGTGGTGGATATGGTCTCGTCGTACTCGACACAAACGGAAAAGTTGTCTGCCATCGTAAAGCAAACGCTTACAAAGATGAGAAATGTGGTTCTGCCAACTATGTAGCAGTTGATACTGTAAATAGCGAAGAGTATGTCTACGTTGCATACGGTCAGAACCGTGTACAGGTATTCAAGGTTACAAAGACTAAGTAAGTCAAAACCAATAAATATTGTTCTCCCCCACTCTAAGTATTTCATAGAGTGAGGGAGGACAAACCTTATAAAAGGCTAAATTAACTAGCTATTATATAATATAAGGTATGCATAAAGAGTGACTAAAGTATTAACGAATAATATATGAATAATATGAAAGTTATAAATATAAAACTTGCAACGTTCTCATTTGCAGCAATGCTCCTGGTATCTTGTAACGATAGCGGAACATCTGGTGATGATTCAGTAATAGATCCTGTCGGTAAAGCTACTACTATCGTTGGTTCTAACGTAACCGCAGAGTATGCAGACCAGCTGGCATCCAGAGTATGGAACTATAAAGGCGCATACGCTACCACAACAACAAAAACCAGATTCCTGGCTACAAGAGCAGATGCAGCAGAGCCACCAGTTCCTGCAGGAACTCCAAATCTTTCATCCATTGAAAAAGATAAATGGAACAGTCATTCAGGAAAAGCCTATGTAGTGCCAGCAGGTGAAACACTGAAGGCTGATGGCTATAACATAGCAGGAATGACCATCTATGTGAAAGGTACATTGGAATATAGTTCAGCCTACGGATCAGGAGCCTCAGTCAATGTATTGAACGGAGGTAAACTGATTGCGAGAAACAGCAATGAAGTATTTGGAGATACAAAGGTATCCAACTGGGGCACCATTGAATTTCCAGCGAACCAGAAAGAATATCTCATCAAGAATACATTCTATCAGAATGCTGGTGATTTAAACGTTAAAGGACACAATTTGAACATACAAGGCGGAAAAACCTCTTTGTTGTTTGTCAAAAACTCCCTCTTTGCTGATAATGTTACCATGAGCGGAGATGCCCAACTGTATGTAACAGACAATGCTACTTTGACAGGAAAGCTCGAAATGTCAAACCAGTCACAAGCATGGGTAAACAACATCATGACAACCACCAGCGTGAAGATTCAAAATACAACCACGCTTCTTAGCGGATGTGCCCTCAAGGTAGATGGAGATGTTTACGCCACCAATGGTACAAACCTCTATATCATGTATCTGAAGGCAAAGAACTACAGGCAGGATTCAGGTGCTACCCTTCACTTGCAAAACCAGAGCATGGTTGACATCGAAGGAAACTACAAAAACCTGAACGATGGACAGGGCTATGCCGACTTAGAAGAGAAGGATGGAGTAGCTGTTATCAAGGCAAATGCCTTCTACTACAATGCGCCAGGAAAACAGGGCGACTGGAACCCTGGTGGAGCTAAGACAGTGGATTGCTCTATCTTCTCCACATCAGGTAATAATGCCCATATCATCATTGATACAAAAGCCATCTATGGCAGTGAATGGGCTACCACTCCGATTACGGATGACAATACCACTATTGTATGGAACAATAATGGCAATATCCTCTTCAAGGATGATTCTGAAGCCAAGAACTATGTCATCAAGAAGACAGAGTGCAATCCTAACGGCTACAATGCAGATCAGAAGCCTACAAAGGAGCCCACACTCGACTTGATTTCAAGCATTGACTATAATCACGATCATGACATCTCGGCAACTTGCATCCAGTCACTCAACGGAAAACTATATATGTCTTACCACACCCGTGGTGACAAGAAGCACGGTGGCTGTGTAGAGGTATTCAGCCCTGTAGAAAACAACAAGATAAAACTGGAGCAGTATCTCTGCGATGACCAGAAAGACCTCGATTTCAACCATCTGCTGGCAGTGAAGCTCAAGTCTGACAAACGCATGGTTTACTTACCAGGAAGTTCCAACAAGAAGGGTGCAATGCTCGCATATATCCCAATCCAGGACAACCAGCTGCTGGCAGACAAATCAAAGTCTATCACAACAACCATCAATGGTAAGGATACCGTGACATACGAGAAGCCATTGCAGTTCATCCAGATGAATCCTGCGACAGCAGAATATGCGAAAAAGGGCTATGATGAGAACTGTGTAGTCTATAACGACGAAACAAACCATCTGATTGTTGCAACAACCAAGGGCTATCTGGTTTACAACGCAGACACCAATAATGAGATAGACAAGATCAGTAAGCCAGGAAAGGTAAAGCACATAGCTATCGGCAATGGAAAGATTGTTACCGTTCACCTGGATAGAGAAGCTACAAACGAAACAGAGGCTATCCCTGCTACCGTGGAAATCTTCGACCAGAAGACAGAAGACCTTAGCAACCCTACCAAGAGTTTCTCTATCAGCACTATAGAGCCAAACAATGGTAAGAACGTGGTTCGTGTGGATGATAACAAGATTTACGTTTGCCGCGGTGCAGCCGGTATGTATGTTTACGACATGAAAGGCAACGAACTCTGGCACTACCAGATGCCTAGCCCTACCATCAGTGAGGGTGAGAATGCCGGAAAGTATAAAGGTTATGCCAATGGCTGCTACGTAGGAAAGAAGTATGTATATATCGCATACGGCGGATTCGGACTTGTAGTTCTCGACAAGGAAACTCACAAGGTTATTGCTCACCGTTCAGTACATAAGTCTGCCAACTACGTTATAGAATACAAGGGCTATATCTACGTAGCCTACGGACAGAACAGACTGCAGGTATTCCAGCTCAAGAATGCGGATCCTGAGATTTCTTACTAAATAAGAAATGGATAATGATTATCATTGAACAATAAAAAAAAGACACTAGTTGAATGCAGCTGCAACAGCTTGCGGCTGCATTCATAGTGTTTAAACCAAAAAAACAATGAAGCAAAATTTGATACTATATACGACTACTGCTCTCCTCATTACACTCGGAGGACAAAGCACTATGGCTCAGGCTCAAAAGCAGCAACAGCTGAAGAAAAAGAGCTTTAGCCCTAAAATGCTCGTATATGAAAATCTGAAAAACAATAACGTGCTCAGACACTTCAAAGAACGCTTCGCTCAACTCGACACCCTACTCAATAACCCAATATGGGTAAAATCACCGGTCATCGAACTGGGACTCAACAAACAACATACAGCGGACATCAAAAAGACTGATTCCCTGTACTGGGCGAAGACGGCACACGAACAACTCGCCCTCAACCGACAAAACGGTCTGGAAGTGACCGGACAGGTTTATGCCCGACCTGACGCGTACTTCGACTCTGATGAAGACGACGCAAAAGAGGTATCAAAATATAAGATGAAGGTTCAAGCCGAACTCGGATGGAACATCATCAACTCGAAGTTCTACCAAGGCAAAGAGAAAAGAACGAAGATTGCTCTTGCCAATGAACTCGACCGCTTGCAAATAAAAAAGCGCCAAACTGCAGACATCTATGAAAAGGCAGCCGACGAGCTGACCGAACAATATAATTTCTATATCGGTACTGTTATAGCACACAGACTGGACAACCTCGACATCATGAACGAAGCCTACCAGTTTATGCTAGAAAAAGACCGAATCAGCAACGACAAGATGCTGAAAGTGATGAACGATAAGCTGGAGGCTGAATATGACATCTCCGTGCTCTGCACAGACAGAGATATCAGCAATAAGCCTATCTACCGCATCAAACCAACCAAGATAGTGGTAGACACAACAGCCCTCTGGAACCATCTGAACCAGGAAAGTCTGGATGCACGCATCATGATGGTGAAAGAACAGATTGCTGACAACGACAGCAAGCTGACCAACTATTTAAGCACTACCCGACTCACACCATTCGCAAGATGGTCGAGCTACTGGCAGAGCAACAACAAGATTTCGAACAATGCCGACGTGGGCGTGAGATTCACCATTCCTATATGGAACGAAACGCCACGCAAACGACAGGCACTGGAGACCCAGAAGGAAATCATACGCAGCAGCCGCGGTACCGATGTGAAGGAAATAAAACAGTCGGTAGGCATCCTGCTCAAGAAGATAGACAACCTGAACAAGGCTATAGCCACCGAGGCTTTCCATATAGACCAGACCGGCAAATATATCGAAATGCGGCGGTTTGCCTACCAGAACCAGAAACAGGGATACAACTATCTGATGCGTATGGACGAATATACGGGACTCCTGGAAAGTATGGAGCGTATGTACAAACTGATGCAGAACCGGGCCCTCGCTATCATCAATATAGAGAAAGCCGTGAGCATCTATGACAACAACAACATCTTCAAAGAAATAGAACTTTGAATGCAAGGAAACTAGAATATGAATGAATTCCAATATAATGGCACGCCACAAGAACAGGCGATGGCAGACTTGCTGAAGTCGCAGGGTCACCGCCTTGCCAGACAGCAGATTGTCTTTGCCCTGATCTTCCTGCTGGTTATCGTGCTTGCCGCCTACTATATTGTCACTCGTATGATATGGGCAACCTTCGACGGTTATATAACCCTCGATGAAAACCGTATCAGTGCCGTTGACGACATCTATATCCTTAAGGTGAACAAAGAAATGGGTGAAGTGGTACATAAGGGAGATACGCTCTACTCTTATGTACTGCTAGGTAATATTGTGAACCAATACGACCCGAACATCCTGCCTTCTGCCGTAAAGGAGACTCATGACATGGAGGTACAGGCTAAACTCGCACAGCAGGAGATTCCGGTGCTGCGTACCCGACTTGCCGAACTGAGAAAACAGAAAGCCTCTGAAAGTTCGGACATCTACTACGGTCTTACCGACAACACCAAGCGAAATGCACTGGATGCCGAGATTGCCGAGGTAGAAGAGGAATTGAGAAAGCAGGCTAACAAGGTGGAAATCTACGCACAGGCTAAGAACACCACCTATAACTTCATGAGCCACAGAGGAGCCGGCACCACAAATGCTGCCATGCCTTACTCCAACACTAGCATCTACAACCCAAGTCTGATACACTACTGCTGTGCACCAGCCGATGCTTACATCAAAAAAATCAATGTGAGCGACAAAACCCTGGTGTTCAAAAGCGAGGAGGTGATGGTTATCCAGCACACCGACTATGCAGACTGTCATCTGGGCGTAATCGCATACGTACCCAACGACATGGTGAAGTATATGGAAAGCCCTGACGATGCCGACATCATCATCAACAAAGACCTGAAACTGCAGGCTAAGTTGCAGATGGTAGGTCTGAGAGTAGAGGAAATACCAAAGCATCTGCTGAGTAACTTCTCGCATGATGCCAACGCAGTGGTTGCCGTCTTCACCCTGAACCCGAACCAGAGAGTACCGGCATGGGTAATGAGCAACAGACTACCGGTAAGAGTAAGAGTGAACAAGATTGATGCCATGCTCGATCCGAAGCCACTACCGATGTACACCATCCCAGTGGGCAAGAACGAAAACGTGAAGCGAAGCAACATGATTTCGAGCGGCAACAATAATCATCAAGATAAAACGGAATAAAGAATGATTGGACTTAGAAGAAACAAACGTGGAGACATGGTGCTCACCATCGATAGCTATATAGATATCGACTCGACACCGGACATCCAGTCCGACTACTTCGATTGTGTTTACATCAATACGAAGAGTGAGCGTGCGTTCCATGCTATACTGTATGGAGCCAGTCCAATCTTATCGTGGAAATGTAGCTACAAACCGATATTCGTCAATACGGCGGTATCGGGAAAGGAACAGATTATCGACTATATCATCGATGCCTATGTGAGCGACATGAGCAATGAGAAGGTATACGAGATTATTGACAGAATCAAGATGGCAAGACAGAAGTTTGGTGTAAAAAGCGAAACAAGCCGTCCTACACAGCCTAACCAGCTCTTTGCCAATATTCTGAGATTCCTGCTCTCAAGAGACCAGCGAATCATGGGACACCGACTGCTGGAAAAATCGTCTTTGGGATATATCAACCCTATCTTCGAGCACTACCACAGTATGGGTCTCTTCCATCTCAACGAGATGTTCATGTTCATCGACTCTATGGTGGAGTACGGTTCACTGCGCATTCACCGCTTCCTGCTCAAGGAGCACCTATGCCCTAAGTGTAACCACTCTCACCTGCTCTATACAGAGTGCTGTCCGAAGTGCGGAAGTTCGAACCTGAAGATTCAGAACATCATCCACCACTTCAGCTGCGCCAACGTATCGCCGGAAAGCAGCTATAATGTGGGCGGTATGCTCATCTGTCCGAAGTGTCACAAGAAACTGCGCCACATCGGTGTTGACTATGACAGACCAGCCGTGGTATATACCTGCAACGACTGCGAGAACTCGTTTACCGCGCCTATCACCAAGTCAACCTGCTGCTACTGCCAGAGCACCTATCCGGTAAATGCCCTGGTGCCACGAGACGTAGTGGACTACGAGATAACGGAAGAAGGAATCAGAACACTGACCAACGGCAACATCATGTTCAACAACATGGCGAACATCTATGATAACTTCATGGAATATTACCTGCTGATAAACCGACTGCGACGCCAGCTGATGGAAACCTACCGCAAGGATGAACTCTCGGTCATGGTAGGCAAGATATGGATTATAGATGATAACAAGGATACCGTAAAGATAAAGGAAAGCATACTGGGCAAGCTCTGTAGAATCTTCTCCAATCACAAGGTGTCTTACAACAACAATATCTTCTACGTATCCTCTACCCTCTATGAGCAGGGAGAAACGGTGGAAGAGGCCCAGCAGAAATTGAGCAAGGAGATGTCGGTAGCCATCAGAAAGCTGGCCAACTCGATAGAACCGGACGAGATTATCTGCAGCATGCTGGAAACCAAGACGAAGACCATCGCCAACAACTATGACGAGTTCTTCAACAAACTGCAATATGTGGATATGACTCCAGACGACTACTGCCGCTACTCAGAGGAACCTCTGATGAAGGAAGAAGAGAAAAAGGTGCAGCCGCAGGAAGAGTTGCTCGACACGGAGCCGAAGGAAGATGAAAACGACAAGATACAGAAGCGCATCGTGCTCTACAAGAAACTCGTTGCCATCCTTGTCACCATCGCAGGTATACTCATACTTATGGTACTCTTAGCACTTACCGTGCTGAGATAAGCCATCAAGAAGAAAGGGAAAAGCGTATGTTTAGCATAGCAGAACATCTGAACGATTTCTTCGACTGGATCAGCACGCTATCGTTTAGCAGTATCGTGAAAACCTACTGGTTCCTCTTCTTCATCGAGATGCCAAGATATTATATCCTGGAATATCTCGTAATCGGAAACCGACTGATGAAGAGAAACCAGATAGATAAAGAGAAAGAATATGCCAAATTCTTCCTGTACCGCGAGAATCCACTCGTAAGCATCCTCGTACCGGGCAAGAACGAAGGCAAACATATATTCAAAATGGTGAACTCGCTGGCTGAGCAAACCTACCGCAACTACGAAATCATCGTGGTAGACGATGGTAGCGACGACGACACCAAACTGATTTGCAACGACCTCTACCGGGCTGGGTATATTACCCACTACCTGAGGTTGGATACAAGAGGCGGTAAAGCTGCCGCCAGCAACTATGGAGCCCAGATGGCAAGAGGCAAATACATCGTATGTCTGGATGCTGACTCTTCGCTCGACCGTGATGCACTGGAGAAGATTCTACTCCCCTTCTACATCGACGGAATGGTAAAGGGCGTAGGCGGATGCGTGAAGGTGCGCAACTACAAGGAAACCATCTGCTCATCGCTGCAGGCTTTCGAATACCTGAAGCGAATACAGGTGGGACGTATCGTAACCAGCGAACTGGGTATCTACCACATCATCTCGGGAGCATTCGGAGCCTTCGAAAGAAAGACGCTGAAAGAAATAGGCTACTGGGATATCGGACCGGGACTGGACGGTGACCTGACACAGAAGCTCCGCAAAGCCGGATATAAAGTGAAATTTGCCGAAGATGCCATCTGCATGACCAATGTGCCTACCAAATGGTACAAGCTGTATCATCAGCGCATCAGATGGTCGCGCTCGCTCGTGAGATTCCGACTACGCAAGCATGCCGACATTCTGTTGCCTACAAAGAACTGGAGTATCCTTAACTGGTTATCTAATATGGAGAGTGTAGTTTTCGACTGCTTCCTCAATTTTCTGTGGTTGTGGTATATCATCAAGCTCGCCATCACGTTTAACACGCACATCGTTGAAGTGTTGGCACTGGGCTACTTCATCAGAGTATGCTTCTCGCAGCTTGCCTTCATCCTGGTGCTGATGGTTTCAGAAAGAAAGAAAGATGTGTGGTTCCTCTACAGATATCTGCCACTGATGTCGCCTTATACAGGTTATTTCCTGCGTATCGCCCGTCTGTCGGCTCATCTGCAAGAGATCTTCTTCCGCCGTTCATACAAGGACGCCTGGAATCCGGAGAAGACTTCGCGCTATGCTCAGCTTGAAGGAATCTAAAAGACCTGAGCTACTTGCTGTAACATACTTACAGCAGGGAGCTCCCAATAAAAGAAATAACATTATATAAAACATAAACAGAATATAGTATATGATAAACAAGTCTTTTGAGTTTAAGATTGGAGTAATAGGATTGGGATATGTTGGTACTCCACTGGCATGCTTATTCTCAAAGAAATACGATACATGGGGTTATGACATCAAAGCTGAGAAGGTAGCCAAGTTAGCCAAAAGCGCGATGGAAGACAACAGACCTGTATCCAAAGCTTTGGAACAGGGACTGAAACTGACCAGCAATATTGATGACCTGAAGAAGTGTAATGTGTATATCATCGCTGTACCGACACCGGTGAACAAATCGAACAAGCCAGACATCAGTTGCGTGCGCAATGCTACAGCTGAGGTTGGCAGGATTCTGAAAGAAGGTGATATCGTAGTCTACGAGAGTACCGTTTACCCAGGTCTGACAGAAGAGGTCTGCGCTCCATTACTGGCATCTACATCAGGATTGAAGTTGAACCAGAGTTTCTTTGTAGGCTTCTCGCCAGAGCGCATCAACCCGGGCGATACTGTTCATACCATCGAGAACATCGTGAAGGTTACCAGCGGTTCTACACCCGAAGCAGCAGCTATCATCGACAGTCTCTATGCTTCAGTACTTACCCATGGCACCTACAGGGCGAAGAGTATCAGAATAGCAGAGGCATGTAAACTGATGGAGAACTGCCAGAGAGACATACAGATAGCCTTCTTCAATGAGATGGAAAAGATTTTCGACAAGATGAACATCAACATCGAAGACGTAACGGCGGCAGCTAGCACAAAATGGAACTTCGTGCCAGCTACTCCAGGACTCGTTGGAGGCCACTGCATCGCGGTAGACCCATACTACCTGATTAACAAGGCACAGGAGGTTGACGTGGTACCATCGCTGCTCTCTACAGCCCGCGAGGTTAACGAGCAGATGGCGGTATGGATAGCAGGAAAGATAAAGAATGCATCTGAAAGCAGAAAGTTCAAGGCTCCGGAGACTAACGTGCTGATTCTCGGCTTCTCGTTCAAGCCAGACAGCGATGATATCAGAAACACAAAAGTAGCCGATCTCTATATCAACCTGGTAGGAGCAGGTTACAAAACCACACTCTACGATCCATTGGTAGATGTAGAGGAAGTAAAAAAAGAATATAACATTAAGGTGACAGATGATCCTAAAGTTCTGGAAAAGGAGTACCAGATTGTGGTAATCGGTACCCATCACAAAGTGTTTGACAGTATTGACATGAACAAACTTATCTCGGATAAAGGATTCATGTGCGACATTTATGGCATTCACAAGCCAAGAAGCTAGAGCTTCAAGACCAGATAGAACCTTTATAATAAACCAGTGAAAAATGGAAAAGAACAAAGTGCTAATCGTCGATGATATTTCAGAAAATATTGAAACTATTTCTGAAATGATAAAGGACTTTGACATCGACGTGAAAACTGCAAATGGCGGAAAAGAAGCCATTGAACTGATTGACTCATTCAAGCCGGACGTGATACTGCTCGACTTGATGATGCCAGATGTAACTGGGTGGGATGTAATAGACCATGTACGCTCTAAATACTCGAAAAGTGAAATGGTCATCATCGTGGTTTCCCTGTTAAGCAACAAGGATAATGTGGATGAATGCTACGAGCTTGGAGTAAACGACTACATCACAAAGCCTATCATCAAAGCCCGTCTCACCAGTTCGCTAGACGCTCATCTAAGCAGTCTTGCAAGAGGCTAAAGTGCCTCTTGCAAGATTGCTTCTGCATGAGCTATGCGATCACTAGTAGGAGGATCTATGCCTTCCAGCGGGTAGGCAACACCTAGTTTCTCATACTTGTAGATACCCATCTTATGATAGGGTAAGACATCTATACGCTCAATATTAGAGAGTGTAGAAAGAAAATCGCGCAACTGATAGAGGTATTCATCCTTGTCGGTAATACCTGGAATCAGGACGTGACGAATCCATACTGGTTTGTGGATCTCGCTTAAATATCGTGCACAATCCAGTATGTTTACATTAGAATGGCGGGTGAGTTTACGATGCTCTTCATCGTTGATATGCTTGATATCAAGAAGAACAGTATCTGTGACGGCCATCAGACGCTCGAATTTATCGAAGAAAGCACCCTCTTTCCTAAATGGTTGCGCTGATGTATCAAGACAGGTATTGATGCCACGCTGATGGGCTTTCTCGAAAAGTTCGATGAGAAAGTCTATCTGCATCAGGGCTTCTCCACCACTCACAGTAATACCGCCCTTGTCACCCCAATAACTCTTGAATCGCTCTGCCTTATCCAGCAGGTCATCGGCACTCCATTCCTCTCCCACTCCCATCTTCCATGAATCCGGGTTATGGCAGAACTGGCAGCGCATGGGACAACCTTGCAGAAAGATCAAAAATCTGATGCCTGGTCCATCTACAGAACCAAAGCTCTCTATGCTGTGAACAAATCCTTTCATGCGCCAACTTCAGTCTTTTCTTGTTTGTGGATTATATAAACAAGAGTTAAACATGCTCCGCAAATCAAAAAAGTTACGGCACCTAAAAAATAAATCAGTCCCATTATTTCTTTCTCCTTCTTTTTAATAATATTATTAACCAGACTCCTATTACAAGAAAAAGTACTATAAAAAAGAAACCTGCCCCATAAAGGAGTACTTTATTTATGCTTTCCTGCATAATACCTGCTAATATGACACCGCCAATAATTAGCTTGACAACATCAAAGCAGAACTTATAGCCCTCTTCCAAAAGAGCTTTTTGTTGTTCTATATTGAGTTTCATACCGCAAAGATAGTAAATTTATCAATATCTTGCTCCATTTTGCAGTTAAATAAGCTAAAATTGCCCGCTAAATATCCTCGAAAAGAAAATCTAGCGGGCAATCTATATGTTACAAAGAGACAAGAGAATTCTTCACTCTTCCCTCTTCATTCTTCACTTCCTTAGAGTCTCTCGTGAGCCTGACGAGCGATTACGTCGAGCTGCTGCTCGCGTGTCAAGTCGATGAACTTAACAGCGTAACCACTTACACGGATAGTGAAGTTCTGGTACTCTTCCTTCTCTGGGTGCTCCATCGCATCCTTGAGCTTGTCGATACCGAATACATTCACGTTCAGGTGGTGAGAACCCTGGTTGAAGTAACCATCCAATACACCTACCAATGTCTGGGCACGCTCCTCATCGTTATGACCGAGAGCACCTGGACTGATGGTCTGAGTATTAGAGATACCATCGAGAGCATACTCGTATGGCAACTTAGCTACTGAGTTCAATGAAGCCAAAAGACCGTTCTTCTCTGCACCGTAAGATGGGTTAGCACCTGGAGCCAAAGGAGCACCGGCAGGACGACCATCAGGCATGTTGCTGGTGAACTTACCGTATACTACATTTGATGTGATAGTCAAGATAGATGTAGTTGGCTCAGAATTGCGGTATGTATGATGCTTCTTGATCATGTTCATGAAGGTCTTGAGCAACCATACTGCAATCTCATCAGCACGCTCATCATCATTACCGTAACGTGGGAAGTCACCCTCGGTCTTGAAGCTGAGAGGGAAACCAGTCTCATCACGGACGATGTTTACCTTGGCATACTTGATAGCTGAGATAGAGTCAACCACGTGGCTGAAACCAGCGATACCTGTAGCGAAAGTACGACGAACATCAGTATCGATGAGCGCCAACTCTGCTGCCTCGTAGAAGTACTTATCGTGCATGTAGTGGATGAGGTTCAATGTCTTCACATAAACGCCAGCCAACCAGTCCATCATATCCATGAAACGTGGCATGAACTCCTCGTATGTCAATACATCACCCTCAACGGCGCGATACTTAGGACCGCACTGCTCGCGTGTCTTTGAATCAACACCGCCAGATACAGCGTAGGTCAAGCACTTAGCCAAATTGGCACGTGCACCGAAGAACTGCATTTCCTTACCTGTCTGAGTAGCAGATACACAGCAGCAGATGCTATAGTCGTCACCCCAAACCGGGCGCATTACGTCATCGTTCTCATACTGGATAGAACTTGTCTTTACAGAAATCAAAGAAGCGTAATGCTTGAATGCCTTTGGCAAGCGAGAGCTATAGAGTACTGTCAAGTTTGGCTCTGGTGAAGGACCCATGTTCTCCAATGTGTGGAGGAAACGGAAATCGTTCTTGGTAACCATTGAGCGGCCATCCTGACCCATACCACCAACCTCGAGAGTAGCCCAAACTGGGTCGCCGGTGAAGAGTTCGTTATAAGAAGGGATACGGGCGAACTTAACCATACGGAACTTCATAACCAAGTGGTCGATAAGCTCCTGAGCCTCATCCTCAGTAAGAGTACCCTCATTCAAATCGCGCTGGATATAGATGTCGAGGAATGTAGAGATACGGCCTACAGACATCGCAGCACCATTCTGAGTCTTCACAGCTCCGAGGTAACCAAAGTACAACCACTGAACAGCCTCGCGAGCGTTCTTAGCAGGCTGAGAGATGTCGTAACCATACAACTGAGCCATCTCCTTCAAGCCCTTGAGCGCCTTAATCTGCATAGAAACCTCTTCACGAAGACGGATTACTTCGTCAATCATCTCACGGTCGCCCATGTTAGCGAGGTCGTTCTTCTTCTCCTCGATGAGGAAGTCGATACCATAGAGCGCTACACGACGATAGTCACCTACGATACGGCCGCGACCGTATGTATCAGGAAGACCGGTAAGAATGTGGTTATGGCGAACGAGCTTCATCTCTGGAGTATAAGCATCGAATACGCCATCATTATGAGTTTTGCAATACTTGTGGAAGATTTCGTGGAGCTTCTCTGATGGCTGATAGCCATATGTTGTACAAGCCTGCTCCGCCATCTTGATACCACCGTAAGGCATGAAGGCACGCTTCAGAGGCTTATCAGTCTGAAGACCTACCACTTTCTCCAAATCCTTGGTACCTTCACCGATATAGGCAGCACCATAAGCTGTCAATCCTGAAACGATTTCTGTTTCCATATCAAGCACACCACCCTTGGCGCGCTCCTCCTTCTGGAGTTCCTTCAACATACCCCAAAGGGTGTTAGTTGCCTGAGTTGGTTCTGCAAGGAACGACTCATCGCCGTCATAACAAGTGTAGTTGTTCTGAATGAAATCACGAAGATTCACTTCACTCTGCCACATGTTTCCTTTGAAACCTCTCCATTCTGTTTTCATCATTTTGATACCTTTTTTTTATAAAGTTAATAATTATATATTTTGCACACACTATCTATTTTGAGTTGGTTTTATACCTATTATATATAGTAAAATAAAAAAGCCCGAACACGTTTGTGCCCGGGTTTTTAAGCACCTTCATTTGAAGGTGCGTAAATCATGATGTTATCGTTCTTTCCGACAGCATCTGTTTTTCCTACATATCCTAAGTTAATTCCCACTTTTAATTTCATGTCTTTTAAATTCATTATTTGTAATTGGCTTGCAACAGTTTTGCAATGCAGGTGCAAAGTTACGACAATAAAATGAGAAAAGAGAAGAAAACCGAAACATTCTTCTCTTTTCTATGAAAAATCATCATTTATGAGTATCATTCTACTGATTCTCAAAAAAATGATTGAGATTTTCCATGAATAATCCGAAACACTTGTCATGAATCTGGCGTGTCATGGTAACAGGGTTCTCCGCATTCAGAATGGTACCGCTCATTGCCACACCGATGCCCAATTCTGCAAGCGGATCTATATCGTCTGGAGTCAAACCTCCGATGGCTACCATAGGCAGAGAGATTTTATTCTCCCTCATCTTCTCAATAATCTGGCGATAACCTTCTATACCCAACACCGGAGAGAGTTTCTCCTTGGTAGTAGTATAGCGGAACGGACCACAACCGATATAGTCAGCCCCCTGTTCATGCAAACGACGAATATCATTAAATGTATTGGCTGTGCCTCCGATAATGAATTCATCACCCAGGAACTTACGGGCCTCATCAACCGGCATATCATTCTTTCCAAGATGTACACCATCTATCTGTAACTTCTTCACCAGTTCTACACGGTCGTCGAGGATAAAAGTTGCACCGGCACCCTCGCAAGCCAACTTTAACTTACGGGCTATAGGCTCAACCTCTTCATCGGTAGCACCTTTCATGCGAAGCTGAACCCAATCACATCCTCCGATAAGTGCCAGATAGGCTCCTTCGAGATAAGAGAAGCGCTCGTTCTGATGCGTGATAAACTGAAAGCTCGTCTGAAAATGAGCTAATGCTAAAGACTTGTTCATACGTACTATAAAATATCAATTCGCTTGCAAAGGTACTACATTCACCCGACAAAATCCTACAATTTACCTTTTTTAAACTTCGTCATTTTCGGCAAAAATAATCCAAAATAGGCTACAAATTTGCAAAAATAACGAAAAATCCTCATTATTAAACGATTTGTAAACATCATTAAGAAGATTTTTTATTAATTTTGCAGCCGAATTATTAGTTGAAACAAAAAACAATATATATAATATGACATTATCAACTACAATCAAGACACTCGCCTTTGCCTCTATCCTGGCGTTGGCTCCATCGCAGATGATGGCAGCACAGAAAGGCGGTACTTTCACTACTGGAGACAAGACATTCCTCCTTAATGGCAAACCATTCGTAGTAAAGGCTGCCGAGTTGCATTACCCTCGTATTCCTCGCGCTTATTGGGAGCATCGCATCAAGATGTGCAAGGCGCTTGGCATGAATACCATCTGCCTCTATGTTTTCTGGAACATCCATGAGCAGCAAGAAGGAAAGTTCGATTTTACGGGTAATAACGATGTGGCTGCATTCTGCCGACTGGCTCAGAAGAACGGCATGTACGTGATTGTACGTCCGGGTCCATACGTTTGTGCAGAATGGGAAATGGGCGGTCTGCCTTGGTGGCTCTTGAAGAAAAAGGATATCCGTCTGCGTGAGCAAGATCCATACTTCATGCAGCGTGTAGAAATATTCGAAAAGGAAGTAGGCAAGCAGCTGGCTCCGCTCACGATCCAGAATGGTGGCCCTATCATCATGGTTCAGGTGGAGAATGAATATGGTTCTTACGGAAAGGACAAACCATACGTAAGTGCTATCCGTGACATCGTTCGCAAGAGTGGCTTCGACAAGGTAAGTCTCTTTCAGTGCGACTGGTCATCCAACTTCCTGAACAATGGTCTCGATGACCTTACCTGGACCATGAACTTCGGTACAGGTGCCAACATCGACCAGCAGTTTAAGCGTCTCGGCGAGGTTCGTCCTAACGCTCCAAAGATGTGTTCTGAGTTCTGGAGCGGCTGGTTCGACAAGTGGGGAGCCCGCCACGAGACCCGTCCTGCCAAAGATATGGTTGAAGGAATGGACGAGATGCTGAGCAAAGGCATCAGTTTCTCTCTATATATGACCCACGGCGGAACTAGCTTCGGTCACTGGGCAGGAGCCAACTCTCCAGGTTTCCAGCCAGACGTAACCTCATACGATTACGATGCCCCTATCAACGAATGGGGATTGGCTACACCTAAATTCTATGAGCTCCAGAAGATGATGGCGAAATACAACGATGGCAAGAAGTTGCCAGCCGTGCCTAAGGCTCCAATGTCTATCATCAAGGTACCGGAGTTCAAGTTTACCGAATACAAGCCTTTGAGCTACGGTATCGGAAAGGAAAAGGAAAGCAATGCTCCACAGAGCTTCGAAGATATGGATATGGGATGGGGAACCTTAGTTTACGAGACCACAGTTCCTGCCATCGAAAACATATCTACTTTGACTGGTGAATTCCATGATTTTGCCCAGGTATATGTGAACGGAAAATATGTTGGCAAGATTGACCGTGTAAAGAACGAGAAATCACTCGAATTGCCAGCGATGCCACAGGGAGCCCAGCTCACCATTGTGGTAGAAGGTATGGGAAGAATCAACTTCGGTCGTGCCATCAAGGATTACAAGGGTATCATCGGCAACGTAACCATCACTACACAGAAAGAGGATTGCGAGTTGACTCTCACCCCTACCCGATGGAACAACAGTACCATTACTGATGATTATCAGACAGCGGTAAAGGCACTCGCCATGCCAACCAACAAGATGCGCGGTCTTCAGACCAAAGCAGGCTACTATCGTGGCTACTTCAACATCAAGAAGGTGGGCGATACCTTTATTAATATGGAGGCTTTCGGCAAGGGTCAGGTTTACGTGAATGGTCATGCCCTCGGTCGCTTCTGGCAGATTGGTCCTCAGCAGACCCTGTATCTCCCAGGTTGCTGGTTGAAGAAGGGAAAGAACGAGGTTATCGTGCTCGATGTAGTTGGTCCGAAGGGCGAGGCTGGTAAGCCAGGTTCTACTGTGGCTCCTACCGCTTTCTGCCAGGATCATCCAGAACTCGACAAGCTGAATCTCGAAAAGAGCAACAAGCACAACGAGCCGGGCCATCGCATGGATCTGAATTCTGAGACCCCTGTATTGAAGGGTGAGTTCAAGGCTGGCAACGGCTGGCAGACCATCAAGCTCGACAAGCCTGTAACAGGTCGCTACTTCGCCATTCAGGCAGAAAGCAGCCAGAGCGGCGACAGTCAGATTGCCCTTGCTGAGGTACATCTTCAGGACGCACAGGGCAACAGAATAGACAGGAATAACTGGGTAGCTTTCTACGCAGATAGCGAAAAGGGCAACTCTACCCTCGACAAGATGTTCGACCTTCAGGAGAGCACCTACTGGCAGACAGAGAAGGGAGCCAACTTCCCACATCTCGGCATCGTGGATATGGGCAAGGAAGTTACCATCTCAGCCTTCGAGTACTTGCCATGTGCCGAGCAGGGCGCTCCAGGCAGCGTGAAGGCATTCAAGCTCTATGTAAAGAAATAAATGAAAAGAGGGAGACCGAAAGTCTTCCTCTTTTTTTTATTTTGTTTTTTTATACTTTCTTATTTTAATATATGAATACTTTTCTGTACCTTTGCACCATAAAACTATTTATTTTATGTTAACAGATATTGAAATAGCTAAATCAGTAAAATTGCGCCCTATCAATGAAGTGGCAGCAGAACTTGGAATTCACGAAGACCAAGTGGAAAACTACGGCCGTTACATCGCTAAGATTACTACGGACAGAATTGACAGAAACAAGTTTAAGAACCATCATCTCATCCTCGTTACCGCTATCAGTCCTACCAAGGCTGGTAATGGCAAGACCACCGTATCCGTAGGTCTCGCCCTGGGTATGCAGAAGATTGGCAAGAAGGCTGTAGTGGCTCTTCGCGAACCATCTCTGGGTCCTTGCTTCGGCATGAAGGGTGGTGCTGCAGGTGGCGGTTACGCCCAGGTTTTGCCTATGGATAAGATTAATCTCCATTTCACTGGCGATTTCCATGCCATTACAGAGGCCAACAACATGATTGCTGCCCTCCTGGATAACTACCGTTTCCAGCACGAGGCAGAGGGTTTCAAGTTGAAGAAGATTCTCTGGCGTCGCGTGATGGACGTAAACGACCGTGGTCTCCGCCGCATCATCACCGGTATCGGCGATAAGAACGGCATCGAGACAGAGACTGGTTTCGATATCACTCCTGCTTCTGAAATCATGGCTATCATGTGTTTTGCAACAAGCATCGATGATCTTCGTCGCCGTATAGATAACATCCTCTTGGGCATCACCGAGGATGACAAACCATTTACCGTAAAGGATATGGGTGTAGGTGGCAGTATCGTTGCTCTCCTTCTCGATGCTTTGAAGCCAAATCTGGTTCAGACAACAGAGGGAACACCGGCATTTGTTCATTGCGGTCCTTTTGCCAACATTGCTCATGGCTGTAATTCTGTCATGGCTACTGCTGCAGCTCTTGAGTATGGCGACTATGCCATTACAGAGGCAGGATTCGGTGCAGATCTCGGTGCAGAGAAGTTCTATGACATCAAATGCCGCAAGACAGGTTTGCAACCAGACCTCACCGTTCTCGTTGTTACCCTCCAGGCGTTGAAGATGCATGGTGGTGTAGCTCTGGAAGATATCAAGAAGCCAAACATCTCAGGTATGGAAGCCGGTTATTGGAACCTCGACAAGCACGTAAAGAACCTGCAGAGCTTTGGTCAGACTGTAGTGATTGCATTCAATAAGTTTGCAACCGATACAGATGAAGAAATTGAAGTATTGCGCAAGCATTGCGAGGAGATGGGTTGCGGTTTCGCCGTAAACAGCGCCTTTGCCGAAGGCGGAAACGGAGCTATTGAACTTGCCAACCTCGTAGTGAAGACCATTGATGAGCGTCCATCAGCCCCTCTCTATTTTGCTTACGATGATAACGATAGCGTTGAGGAGAAGATAGAAAAGGTTGCATTCAATCTTTACGGAGCAGGCAGCGTGACATTGAGCGATTCTGCCAAGGCGATGATTGAAGAGATCAAGAAGCTGGGTGCTGAAAAGTTCCCTATCTGTATTGCCAAGACTCAGTACAGTTTCTCTACCGATGCCAAGGCATACGGTCCTACAGAAGGTTTCGAACTCCACGTTCGCGACATCACCGTAAATATGGGTGCCGAGATGATTGTAGTCATCGCTGGTCCTATCATGCGTATGCCGGGCTTACCAAAGAGTCCACAGGCTGAGCGCATTGATGTAGTAAACGGTGAGATTATTGGTCTTTCTTAAGCACTACAGATTTCACAGATTCATATAAAAAAAGCCCAGGGCGTGATGTCTTGGGCTTTTTCATTTATCTCATACTGAATTCGCAACCACAATATAACTGATTATAGAATTCATTGATTCTCAAGAGTTCACCTCGGCGATTCTGTAAACCGCCCTTCCGCCAATTCATATCCCACCATTCTACATCAGGATAAGCCTCAACGGCAAGATGACCGGCAGTATCTATCTGCCTGATATTCTTCCAGCGCGAAGATGCCAACGTGGTAGTAAGAAGATGAAATCCATGCTCCTGCGCATACTTGGCTGCATGAGAGAGGCGGAACTGAAAGCAGACAAAACAACGGCCGCCACGCTCGGGCTCATCCTCTAAACCCTTAATAACAGAAAGCCACTCCTGATGATCATACTCATCCTCTACATAAGGTACATTCTGGGCTTCCAGAAATCGTTTCAGTTCATGTTTGCGTACATCATACTCCTGCTGAGGATAGATATTGCTGTTACTGAAATATACTGTAGGCTTCATACCATTACGAAGCATACATTCTACGATAGCCGCCGAACAAGGTGCACAACAGGCATGCAACAAGACAGCCTGACCTTCAGCCTTGCTTCCATCCGGGAGAGTAAGTTTTACGTATTTATATTGTTCTTCTACAGGAATCTTCATTATTATCAATATTAAATATAAAATATAAAATGTGAACAGCTACTTCTGTTACGAAGTATTTTCGCTTTGCTTCAAAAAACAAATGGAGTACAATCTCACGACACCCCCCATTTGCCCAAATATATGCGAAAACTAGTGCAAAGGTACAACATTTATTCGAACCGCCAAATTTTTAACGCGTTTTTTTCATCACAATGGTTCAAGCGGCAAACATTTAACTGTATTTTAACACTTAAACACCAGTTTTGTTATCTTTAAGAACTATAAATCACGTTTCAGCGTGATAACTGTCAGTTCAGGCCATGCGCCTAGGCGGAAAGGGAAAGAACCACCAATACCCGATGATACATAGAGCATCTGCTCACCAATCCGGTAAGCTCCGCCCCACTCTTTGAAAGCCATGCGGGCAGGCGTCCATTTACCTATTTTCAATTGTCCGGCATGCGTATGTCCCGCCAGAGTAAGTTGTATCTTCTTACCAACTACTTCTCTGCGCCAATGGTGAGGATCATGACTCAAGAGGATTTTAAACATATCTGGATTCAACCCCTTCATCGCTTTCTTCAGATTACTGCGATTGGTGAAAGGAGGCTGACCGGGATTCTCTACGCCAATTACAGCGATAGATGCCATACCATGACTCACCACATGATGTTCGTTCATCAGCTGATGCCACCCCAGACTTTCCTGATAACCATAGAGCATACGGCGGTTTCTCTTCAAAGCGCCAATAGAATGATTGTTGCCATATTCACAATAATCATGATTTCCCCAGATAGAATAGATGCCATCTGGCGCATGAAGCTGCCCCAGCGTATCCAGATAAGGCTCCACTTCGCTGGCTTGGTTATTGACCAGATCGCCCGTAAAGAGAATCATATCGGGTTCTTCATTGTTGGTCGCATCCACCACCTTCTGCACGAAATCATTGCCGGGAGGAAACGAACCGAGATGAAAGTCGGTAATCTGTACCAGACGGTAACCATCAAAATAAGGTGGCAAATCGGGCGAGGTAAAGGTAATATGTTTCAGTTCTAACCGCTTCCAACCCTCTATAAAGCCGAAGGCAAACCACCCCATTACACCCAAAGCAGGAATCAGAGCAAAAAACCAAGGAAGAAATGCATCGAACAGGATGAAGACAACCTTAGGGAATGCCGAGAAAAGTATGGTAGTAAAGAGTACACGGACTGACAACTTATGGAAGAACCCCATCTGCAACCCCACTTCGGCAAGAACAAGTAACAACGAGGGAACCCACCATAAGATGGCTAGCAGCAAAGGCCACTCACTCACCCCGATGTGCCAAAGCCAGAAGTCGGGCAGGAATGCCAGAACCGACATGACTACTATATAGAATATGGATCTTAATATCTTTTTTAATACCTTCTTCATTGTTTTTCTTTATAACTGGGTACAAAGGTACGATAATTCATAGACAATACAAAATAAATTTAAATATATTTTCAATGTTTTGTTATTTGAGAAGATTGCATTATCTTTGCAAAAGAAAAATTAAATAAAATGGCACGACGACTAAGAAAAAAACGCATAGCAATCATATTGCTTACCTTTACAGCAATCGTAGGATGGACTACACACAGCTGTGTATCTCGCTGTACATCAGCATCAGATAAGAACAAGGCGGCAGATTCGCTCCCTAGGGTTCACATCAACGATTCCATCTCAAATGCCCTGACAGAGGGGAAGGAATATCATGAGATGGACTCGGTAATAGAAAGGTATCTCAAGAGATGGGAAATCAATGGAGCCCAACTCGTCATCACCCGCAACGACTCGCTACTCTATGCCCGCGGATTCGGAATGGCGGATAAGGAGCGAGGCATCAGAATGGAGCCTAACATGCTGATGCGCTTCGCCTCCGTATCGAAACTGATTACAGCAGTAGGTATCATGAAATTGCAGGAGATGAAGAAACTCAAGCTGAACGAGAAGGTGTTTGGCGAAAAGGGAATCCTGCGCGATACCGTTTACAACAACAGTATCAAGGACAAGCGATATTACGATATCACCGTAGAACAACTGCTGCGCCATCAGGCAGGTTTCAACAATTATGCCGGTGATCCTGTATCTTCCACCCGCTACATCATGATGCAGAACCATCTCAAAACGCCACCTGATCACCCTACCCTGCTCAAGATTCTCTTGAAGCGCCACTTGGGTTATACTCCTGGCGAAGGCAAATGCTACAGTAATCTGGGCTACATGATTCTCTCCATGATCATAGAGAAGAAGAGCGGAATGAAATATGAAAACTTCATTCAGAAGTATGTGCTCCACCCTGCCGGCTGCTACGACATGCATATTGCAGGAACTTACTTAAAGGACCGCCGACCTAACGAGACGAAGTACTACATGCACCAGGGCAGCATCCCAGTGTATGAATACAACAACAGTGGACGACTGGTGGAGAAATGCTATGGTGACACCGACCTTCCCCGCCTGTCGGGTGCAGGAGCCTGGTGTGGTTCGGCAGCCGAGCTGAGCCGTTTCATAGCCAGCATCGATGGTTTGCCACATGTCAAGGATATCCTCAGCAAGAAGAGTATCGAGTTTATGACGTGCGAGCAGGCTGACCACCAATACTCTATCGGTTGGAACTATACACCAAAGAGCGACAAACCATGGATTCGTACCGGTTCGCTGGCAGGCACATCAGCCATCGTCCTGAAATATCCGGATAACCAATGCTGGATTCTCATCACGAACACATCTACATGGAAAGGCCACGGCTTCTCTAACGATACTATAGCTTTCTTCGAGAAACTGAGAAAGAAATATATGACAAACATGCCAAAGAAAGACTTGTTCTTATAAAACCAGAAAGAGGGTGAATCATAAGTAAATGATTCACCCTCTTTTTATATTAATGATATGTTGTCTGAAAAGATAATTATACCTTAGAATGTATACTTCAAACCAACCTGGCCACGCCAGCGGCTGTAGTATGAGCTAGGATACTTGAGAGGCATATCAGATGAGTTAGCAAACTGGAACACGCCATCACCCTTGTACGTGATAGGAGAAATAATCTCGCTGTTATAACCACTACTGAAGGTACGGCCCCAATCCTTGTTCAGGAGGTTAGCCACGTTCATGATATCCAAAGTAAGTTCCAAAGCATGTACATACTTACCTGTACGGATGCCAAACTTCTGACCGAAGTGGAAATCGAAATGACTTTCGAACGGCAAGTTAGCACCATAACGCTCGAAGTACTCACCACGATGATCCTTCACATAGTCTGTAGTAGCAAGCCACTGCTTCAAATTAGCACGCTGCTGCTCAGCAGTATAAGCATCAGTACCCAAGAACTTCATTTGGTCTACCTGCGCATCTGTAGGGATGAAAATCAAGTCATTACTTGTACCATTATCTCCGTTAATATCTCCACTATAAACGAGAGAGTAAGGAGAACCGCTCTGACCCTGATAGATAAGACCTACTGTAGTGGTAAACAACTTGTTGGTTCCCCAGTTGAAGTGATAGAAAGCAGAAGCCTTCACTGTATGAGGCACATTATAAGCACTATTAGCCAACTCTGGGTTGTTTGAGAAGCGATAAGTATGAGTATTACGCCAGTTGCTCTGAGCAACGGATGAGGTCATACTGCTTACAGACTCTGAGTGAGTGAATGTATAAGATGCATTCAGATCAAGACCGAACGCAAAGTGCTTAGCTGCAGACAAAGACAGGCTGTAGCTGTAGCCCTTGCTGGTATTATACATTGCATAGATGTTGTTAAACGACTTAGCATCTGCCACCTTTGTATAAAGAGGACGGTTATCCCAGTTCATGTAAGAGGTCTGAGACAAGGTCTTACCAGTCTCCTCATAAGCCAAGTTCTTGTAATAAACATCATTCAGACTCTTGCTGAAGATACCCTCAGCAGTCCAGTCGATACCCAGGAGATTGAAATCGAAACCAAGATTAACACGCATAGACTGAGTGAACTTGAAATCCTTGTCAAACACATTGATCAGCTGGCTACCGAGAGCCTTCAGTTTATCTGCATTCTGAGTCTGCTTGTTAGGATCCATGATGAGCTGCACATCAGAATTATTTTTTGCAGAGTAAGAAGATGTCTGCACACCAGTATTCGTAAAGTTGTTGCTCAACCAGACGAAAGGAATACGACCAGTGAATACACCGATACCTCCACGAAGGATATATTTGCGGTTCTTCTCAATATCCCAACGGAAACCTACACGAGGGCTCCACATTGGTGTACTGGCAAGTTTCTGATTGGTTTTGAAACCATATCCCTTACCTGCTGCCCACTCATTGAATTTAGCATTCTCGGTAGGCGTATCAAAGAACAGAGGCATATCCATACGGAGACCATAGGTGAGCTGGAAGCTGTCTGTCACATCCCACTTGTCCTGTACATAAAAGCCCAGCTGAGCTGCGCTAAACTCTGGTGCCCAACGAGGATTACCAGTCACCTCAACATTAGCCTGTGTGAAGTAGAAGTTCTTGATATACTTACCATCACCTCCAAAACCATCAGCTCCACAACCCTTATAATAATTTAGGAAGTCGTCTGGAGTATCAAAATAATAGCATCCATAGAGATTCTGAAGGAAGAGGTTAGAGAACTTGTAAAGCTCATTATGTGTACCGAATGTCAGTGTATGATTCCCCTTGAACCATGTAAAGTTATCTTCGAGGGTATAAATGTCCTGATTCAATCCATTAGCCATTGAGGAATATTCATTACCGATATTCATGGTACCATTTCCTACCTTATAGATAGTGATAGATGGCGCTGGCTTACCAGAAGTACGCTCATCACGAACACGAACGTAAGATACACGTGCCTCATTGCTCAGGTTTGGAGAGATGCGGCTCTGCAACTCTGCGGCGAAAGAATGAGTTTTAGATTTGAAATCATACAAGTGATCGGTAGTATTCAATGTAGCAATACCACCCAGACCAAGCGTCTGCTTAGCATCAACATAACTCCAACGTACAGAGAACTTGTTGAACTCGTTGATATTCCAATCCAACTTCAAACCAGCTTTCTGGCTCTTCACGTTCTTATCTTTATCTGCCCATGAAGTTGCATAATCATAACCCTGACGGTTAGCCAAGTCATAAATCTTAGACATCAAGTCCTTAGCCAAATCCGGATTAAACTTAACATCTGGAGAATCGATGGTATACTGAGTTGGGTACGACTTTTCTGAATTCTCATAGTTTGCGAAGAAGAAGAGTTTGTTCTTGATGATTGGACCACCGAGCGTAAATCCGAACAAAGTTTCCTTCTCATCATCATAAGGCTGAGCATAGGTACCATCCATATTCTTATAATGACGACCTACCAAATCCTGGTTGTTCCCATAGAAATAGCCACTTCCATGGAAGTCATTGGTACCGCTCTTGGTTACCGCGTTGATGGCACCACCGGTAAAACCACCCTGACGAACATCGAATGGAGCGATATTTACCTGAATCTGGTCAATAGTCTCCATAGAAACAGGCTGAGATCCTGCCTGACCACCATTACTGCCATTAGCAGTAAGACCGAACACGTCGTTATTCATCACACCATCAATCTGGAATGAATTATAACGGTTGTTCATACCGGCAAATGACATAGAACCAGACTGTCCGTTCGTAGTAAGCTGTGGATTCAGGCGAGCCACATCCGCAATACTGTGCGAGATAGAAGGCATATCAGCTATCTGCTGAGCATTGATACTCATGGCCGCACCGGTCTTCGTACCATTCAGACCAGCCTTACCCGAAACAACAACCTCCTGAAGCTGCTTGGCATCTTCCTGAAGAGAGCAAGAGAGATTTTGGCTTTCACCCAAGTTCAGACTGACATTGTTGAAAACCTTGTCCTTATATCCGATATAAGAGATACTTACCTTGTAAGGACCACCTGGACGCATACCCTGAATAGTATAGCGACCATCTACATTTGTTACAGCACGATACACAGTACCAGATGGCTGGTGTGTAGCAGTAACAGTAGCCCCAATAACGGTTTCGCCATTGGAAGAAATTTTACCACTAATGCCTGAAGTGGTAATCTGAGCCATTGCCGAAGTCACCATGAAGGCGAGCAAAGCCAGAAGTAGTTGCAATCTTTTCTGCATGTTGTTTTGATTCTTTTGTGAATAAATAAAGAGAGAACCGCGCACCTCGTACCGTGTGCATTCACTCTTATAAACAAATATGTTGCAAATATAAACATTTTTTTTGAGACAACAAGCAAAAAACAGAGAAAAATGATAGAATACACCAAAAAATATGCAAATAAACGAAAAAAAATGCACTTCCCTCGAAAAAGAGAAGTGCATCGCGATAGAATTATTCTAATGGGAACTCTTCCCATGCATCAAACTTATTTCAACAAATCTTTGACCTCTGACAAATTACCATCATTGGCAGCAGGTTTGATTGAAAGGAGATAATTAAGCAAAGGATAAACATCTACGTTTTTAAAGACTTTATCCTTAACATATCCTTTTTTAAAATCAGGGCCAGCTGCACGGAATAGGACATGCATATCGCTATAAGTTGGATCAAAGCCATGATTTCCGGCTAAGACCTCATTCTTATCACTGGGTACCCAACCTATGTCTGTAGTAACAACAATGTCGGCAATGTTCTCATTTGTACCATAATTTAAATAGGCAGGCATTTCTGATTTACGCCATGCTCTAATATGAGGTACCTTAGAAAGAGCTTTCAGTATTTTATTTTCACATCCCTTATTGGTATATATCATCGTAGGGAATCCCATTGCTATGTTTTTGTACCATGACTTATCCAAATAATGGGTCAGATTAATGATACGTTCATTCGAGTTACGGTCCATACCATGGTCTGCTGTCACAATCAGGTTCACATTTTTACCATCGGGCATCTTCTGGATATCTTTCCATAACTGTCCGAGAAGGCAATCTAAGGTCTCTACTTGCATACGGGTTTGCCTACTCTCAGGACCATAAGTATGACCTGAATGGTCAGGCTCATCAAAATAAGCCATGATAAGCTGTGGGCGTTTATCTTCCGGCATTTTGAGCATCCGCTCTATTTCTGCTATTCGCTCAACATAAGTCAGCAACGGTTTCTGCTCATAATTATAATAGATATCAGGATAAGTGCCCTGTATGGCAACATCTGAGCCAGGCCAATAAACCACGCCTACCCGCTTTCCCTGTCGTTTGGCGGTAATCCAAACAGGTTCACCTCCCCAGAAGCGGGGATCCATTTTTGTTGTTTTATCACCTAAACTAAACACCAGTCCACTCTTTTTATCAAGAAATTTATTGGCTATAATTCCATGATGATCAGGAACCAAGCCCGTTGCCAGAGTATAATGGTTAGGGAACGTAACAGATGGAAACGAAGGCTGCATAATAGCTTTTACTCCATCCTGTGCCAAATTGTCAAGAAAAGGCGTATCATACATCTCGGGATAATCCCAACGGCATCCGTCTAAGGAAATTATCACGGTTCGATGTTCCTGTGCCAGGCTTACAGAAAAGGGAGCCAGGAAAGAAATCAATAATAATAATATTTTTTTCATTATGATCTATTTTATTTGAAATCAAAAAGGGGATGTACTGCCAAACAGAAGAACATCCCCCAAATATAACTGTACTTATGGACTAATACTTAGAATGTATACTTCAAACCAAGCTGACCGCGCCAGCGGCTATAATAGTCGTCATAAGAACGCATTTCGTAATTACCTGGGTGCAGGAACTGGAACTGTCCGTTACCACTGTAGGTAACAGGAGAATAGTATTTAGCTGCACCTGTTGATGTATAGCGTCCCCACTTCTTATTGAACATGTTACCCACATTCAATACATCAAATGACAATTCTACAGAATGAACCTGAGCACCAACCTTGAACTTATAGGTCTGAGCAAGATGGAAGTCGAAGTGACTCTCGAATGGCAAGTTATCAGCATAACGCTTGAAGTATTCACCACGATGCTTGCTCATATAGCCATCATTGGCAATCCACTCTCTGAAGTTTTCCTTCTGCTCTTCAGCAGTATAGTTCTTGTTAGCCTTAAACTGCATCTTATCAATCTGCTCATCTGTTGGGATAAACATCAAATCGTTACCATTAGAACCATCCTGGTTCAAATCACCATTATAGTACAAACTATAAGGTGAACCAGAAGTACCTGTATAGATAAGACCTACTGTAGTATTCCAGTGCTCGGCGTAATCCTTATGATAGAAGGCAGAAGCCTTGATCTGGTGAGGCACATTGAATGCAGTGAAACCGAGCTCAGGTGAGTTAGGATTCTGATATGTATAATTGTAGTTATAGTTTGACTGAGCTACTGAAGATGTACCGCAGTTAACAGACTTTGAGCGTGAATAGCTGTAAGATGCAGCCAGATCCAAACCGAAGTCAAAGTGCTTAACAGCAGACAAAGACAGATTGTAACTGTATCCCTTGCTGGTGTTATCCAACATATATACATTAGCAAACTTCTTCAAGTTAGCATCTTCTGTGCTGGTAACCTTTTGGAACATTGGACGATTGTCAAAAGCCAAAGACTCATAAGTCTCGCCCAATGTCTTACCAGCCTCAGTGCGGGTCAAATCCTTATAATAGATATCATTCAGATTCTTTGAGAGAACACCCTCCAAAGTAAAGTCAATACCTGCTAATGTAAAATCAAGAGCAAGGTCAAGACGCAAGTTCTGAGTAAACTTGAAGTCCTTAGCAAATACATTTACTGTCTGGTTACCTGATGCAGCCAACTTAGCAGTATTCTCACTCTGCTTGTAAGGATCAACAATAAGACTTACATCATTGAGTTTGCCAGTTCCCTTCTTATTCTCTGTCAGACCAGTAGAACCATAAACATTATATACAGAAGTCTGGATACCAGTATTTGTAAAGTTGTTGCTCAACCATACGAATGGGATACGACCGGTAAAAATACCAGCACCACCACGGAGAATCATATTATGCTCCTTCTCGATATTCCAACGGAAACCTACACGTGGAGACCACATCGGAGTGCTGCTCAACTTATGGTTTGTAACAACATTCCATCCCTGCTTGGCAGCAGAAGCATTAAACTCAGCATTCTCAGTAGGAGTATCAAAGAACAATGGGATATCCATACGCAAGCCATAAGTCAACTCAAAATTAGGAGTAACATTAAACTTATCCTGTGCATAGAAACCAATCTGACCAGCAGCAAACTCTGGAGCCCAGCGAGGATCACCGGTTACTGCTACATTGGCAGAACCGAAACGATACTGGTTCAATGTGTTGTAATATGTAATTTCACCTGTTTTTGAATTAACAGACTGAGCAACTGTCTGTCCATTAGCAAACATTTTGAAATCATCAAAATTGTTGAAATAGTAAGTACCATAATTATCCTGGATAAAGAGGTTCTTAAACTTGTAGTACTCTCCATGAGTACCAAAAGTCAGAGTATGATTGTTCACATACCAGTTCAGATTATCTGTAAAGGTGATGATGTCCTGATTCAGAGAGTTTGCTGTAGAAGAACGCTCTGTACCGAGACAGAGAGTACCACCACCCACATTCTTAATCTGAATCATTGGTGCAATACCCTTTGGATCACGATGATCTCTTACAGATACATAAGAAGCCTGGAACTGATTATTTATCTTGTCGCTGAAAGAGCTGTTCAATTCTGCAGTAAAAGTATTAGTCTTTGAGATGAAATCAAACTGATAATCAGAAGCATTCAGATAGCCGGCTGTACTGTTGCTATTCAACTGCTTAGCATTAACCATACGCCATCCGAAGGTAGCCTTGTGCTTGTCGTTTATATTCCAGTCGAGTTTGATACCAGCCTTGTCGCTCTTAGTATAATTCTTAGGGTTATTATATGAAGCATTGTAACCCTTTTCCTTCAGGATAGAAAGCACTTCATCTGCAATATTAAAGCCTTCTGTTCCTAACTTTGAAGCCTCAGAACCATAACCATAGTTATTTGGATATTCCTTGTTTGACTTCTCGTAGTTTGCAAAGAAGAACAACTTGTTCTTGATGATAGGACCACCAAGAGTTACACCATAACGATAGTCTGTTTCATCATCATATTTCTGGCTATCCTTGCCATTCATCAAAGTATACTTAGAACCTATCAGGTCTTTGTTCAACCAGTTGCCATAAACAGATCCATGGAAGGTATTGGTACCCGACTTAGTGATGGCATTGATGGCACCACCAGTAAAACCAGACTGACGGACATCAAAAGGAGCCACGCTCACCTGTACCTGATCAATAGTCTCTGTAGAAATAGGCTGAGTACCAGCCTGACCACCATTCTGACCATTAGATGTAAGACCGAAAACATCGTTGTTTACGGCACCATCAACCTGGAAGCTGTTATAACGGTTATTAACACCAGCAAAAGACATTGCTCCAGACTGAGAGACACTTACCATAGGATTCATGCGGGTGATATCACCGATACTATGACTGATAGAAGGCATATTGGCTATATCCTTGGCACTATAGCTGGCAGCAGCACCAGTCTTGCTGGCATCCAAGCCTAACTTACCCTTAACAACCACTTCACCTAAAGCATGTGCATCCTCTTCCAACTGAGTTGAAAGGTCTGACATTTCACCAAGTTTGAGTGTTACATTCTTGATTTCCTTGGTTTTGTAACCAATGTAGGAAATCTCTACCGTGTAAGGACCACCAGCGCGCATACCCTGAATAGTAAAGCGGCCTACGCTGTTAGTCACAGAACGATAAACAGCACCTGTTGGCACATGGGTCACTGTAACAGTTGCACCTATTACATCTTCACCATTAGCTTTAATCAAACCTTTGACGCCAGATGTAGTAATCTGCGCAATGGCTGTGGAAACCATAAAGGACAACAAAGCCACAAATAAAAAAAATCTTTTCTGCATACCTTAAAATAAATAATTAAATAATACGGGATATAATCCCCTCTTATATTGTTATCGTTTGCAAAATTAATAAAAAAATCTCTTTTAATTGTTACAAAAGCATGAAAAATAGTATTTTATAATATAAAAAAATCTGCGTTAAGCAAATAACGCAGATTTCCTTTAATTTGTTATTTATAACAGGGGTTTGCTTATAGTTTTTTCCGGGGTTGGCTCCCCTACTCCTTTCTCTGCCAGATGCTCATCACCTTGCGACGGATGGCTACGATGTTCAGGATAGAAACGATCAGGAACAGGAGCAGACCTAGGGCGACGGCTGGAAGCATGGTGCCCTCGTCGATATCAGGGAAGAGGGTTTCGATGAAGCCCATGTAATAATCGCGGAGGAAGAAGAGGATGATCCATGCGATGATGAGTACCACGATGTTCAGCGCAATGGTAAGCACCTGATATGGTTTTGCTACATTGTTCGGACTGTAGCCTATCAGAAGAAGATTCTCTAACTTAGAAGAATTCTTCTGAACCAGCAGATAGATGCTGAGCATCAGAATGTAGAAGCTCAAAACGGAGATAACCAAACCGATAATCATCACCATCGATACCATCATGCGGAGGAAATAGGTAGTTTTCTCAGCATCCAGCTTGTCTGTCTCTACCTCATAACCATTATCATCCAGGTATTTGGTGATGTTCTCGTCTCCCGGGTTTCCTACCTCTACGATGAGACGGTTAGGATCGCTCTTCTGGTTTGGAGCGAATTCCTGGTTGCTCCAGTCCATGAAAGCCTGTGGAACAAGGATGGTATTGAGTCGCGAAGAAAAACCGATAACCTTTCCCTTGAACTGCTCTTTCTTGCCACCAGCCTGAATCTGGATATTGAAATCAATCATGCCCATCAGTCCATCGCTGATTTTAGGGAGCGAATGACTCTGGGCGAAACCGAAGTTATACATATTAATATAGGTACGCGGGAGGATGATTGGCACCTCCTGAGTTCCCGGCGTATATTTCCAGTCCTTGAGCGGCACATCAACAAAACCGTCAGGCACACTCTCGAAGAAGAGTTCGCTATTAAGAACGTTCACGCCGTTTACACCCATCTGGGCATCTACCTTATATTCAGTAGAGGTGAATTTTCCTATCTTCTTTACAAACTTCTGGTCGCCGATTTCATCTATTTCAGAACCGGAGAAGGTATTGGAACGGCCGCTGATGGTATTTCCCATACCTATCTTCTTGCTCATGATGAGGTAGTCGGCTTTCATGAAACTGTCTTGCTGAGTGAAGACAGGCAGCACGTCTTTATAAAACTGAAAGCCGAAAAGAACGATGAGCATACCGAAGAGATTGGCGAAGGCAAAGCCCGCAAACTGAGGTATGCTGATATGCTGACGAAGTAATTTCCAAACCAGATTCATTTTTTGAATGTTAAGTGTTGAATGTTAAATGTTAAATTACAACTTAAATGTATGCTCGTAAGGCAAGTCCATGTGCTTACCGATACTGGTAACGATGACGCCAGCCCCCTGCTCCTTCGCTTCGGTCATCATGATATCTGCCATGATGCGCGAATTGTTGTCGTCGAGGTGACTGATAGGCTCATCAGCCAGAATGAAATCGAAAGGCTGACAGAGCGCACGCATCATAGCCACACGCTGCTGCTGTCCGAACGACATTCTGCCGATTTTAGCATCTACCTTATCAGCAATACCGAGCATATCAAACCATTTCAGTATCTGCTCACGCGTCTTGAATCCGGTAATTTTGTTCTTGATTTCTACATTCTCCAGGGCAGTAAGCTCTGGGAAGAGACGGAGTTCCTGAAAGAGATGGCTGATGTGCTTTTTGCGCATCTCAACCCAGTCTTTCACCTTATAGTTGGCGGTAACATCATTGTCGAACATCACGCTTCCGCTGTAGTCGTGACGATAGCCGAGCACATAGCTGCAGAAAGTACTCTTTCCGCTGCCACTCTCTGCCTCGATAAGATAAAGATGACCTTTCTCGAAGGTAACATCCTGCTTCCATATCTCCGAATCAAGGTCGTTGCGCTGGGCAAAAACCTGTGGGAGAACGGAATGAAGCTGAATCTTTTCCACTTTGTTCTTTTATTTAATGTTTTATCTTTTTACCTTTAAAGTATAAACCACCGAAGTAAGATTTCCGAAGACTGGGGTGAGCAGACCGGTAACGGTAGAGATGGCATCATCCTTGCCCGAGCCGTCACTATCAGAACTCTTGGCTAGATTGATGACCATTGCCAGTTTCTGACCTACGATGAGCTTCTGAATCTTTGCATCTATCGGATGATTGCTTGGCTTTACGGCATATTGCGCCATCAGCTGGTCGCTGCCACTAAAGAACTGCTTGTCGTCTGTTACACCGAAATAGAACGAGGTCTTGCCGTCGGTATAGAAGTAAGCATTCTTGCCCCAATTGGCAATCTTCGCACCAGCCGGGCATGAAGTTTTCCAATAATCAACATCGCCCAACCACTTGGCATGCGACAGTTTAGCTGCCATCGTCATCTGCATGTTATTATCTGTAAGCGAAGGCATCACGATAGCCATATCTCCATCCACACTACGGATGATATTATCCATATCGATGGCCTGGTTGATACCCATCAGGAGAGTCTGAAGGCTGCGGTTGCTCTGCATCATCGGCAGGAACTGCTCGCCCTTTACGTTCATGAAGATACCCGCCAGGGCATCAGCAGGCATCGATTTGACGTAGCTGCCTTTAATCGGACGATAGGTTTGGGCCGCCTTCTTCATGGCTTCATCTATTTCTTTATTAAAGGAGAAGGTTTCTCCCCTCACCTGCAGAATACCGTCTTTCACGTCCATCTCGGCAGCAATTACTACCTGCGAAGGGTCGGTATCCTTAGGAGTACCGAGGGTAAATGGAGCTACGAACTTCTCCGGCAACGCCTGAGCCTGAGCCACCATAGCCATAGGCGAAGTGATGGTTTCCAGACGCTCGAACATAGGCGATGCGGTGATACCTTCGTCCTCATCAGCCTTCAAATATTTCACCATCTGCTGCTGGAGCTGGGCCTGCGCATCGGCTACAACCGGTCCCATAACGAGGAGTGCCTGATTAGAAAAGCCGACCAGCCACGAATCTTTCAATACAGAGAAATGAAAGCCTTTGCGCTCTTTCACCTCTGTAGCGATATGCTGTTTGGCAAGCGAGGCAAGCCAGTCTTCCACATCGCCCTCATCGCTCACCTTGGCACAAAGTCCGAGGTTGCCATCAGCACTCTCAAAGAGGAATATCTTCTCAGAGATGTCGATGCCACACATCGATGCATCCTCAACATGCAAGAGAGACTTGAGCATTCCCGCCTTGTCTGCATCGCTTTTGCCGGATGCCATCTGCTGCATGTCAACAGAGATGAGCGCAGTACTTTTCTTTGGAATGGCATTGAGATAGTCAGTGCCCGAGCATGAGCTCAGCAATCCCAATACAACTGCCAAGCACATGAACATCAAACTCTTATACAATCTTTTCATCACACTAGTAAATATTTTAAAGCTTCAGCCCTTCAAGGGCGTATGGCTATAACTTGCTATATTCTTCTTGCCAAATGGCACATGTTGACAGCCACCAATCCTGCCGTTTCCGTACGGAGACGACTGGTGCCAAGCGAAACACTCTCATATCCGTTTTCCAGAGCCAGTCTCACCTCATCGATAGAGAAATCGCCCTCAGGTCCTACCAGCACGGTGATGTCATCAGTACCCTCCGGGGTTGCTCCGGCAACATCAGCAGCTGGACATGACTTGGAAATCTCGGTAAAAAAGTCTTTCTTTGCTATCTCCTCATAGCAATGGCAGATAAACTTTCTGCCATTGCGGGGAGCCGTAATAAAATCTTTAAAGTTCTGCATCTCATTGACTACAGGCTTCCAAGCCTTGTGGCTCTGCTTGACGGCAGAAACCACAATCTTGTCTACGCGGTCGATGCGGATTACCTTTCGTTCAGAGAACTTGCAGTTGAGGAAAGAGATTTCATCGAAGCCGATTTCCGTAGCCTTCTCTGCCATCCATTCTATGCGGTCCATCATCTTTGTCGGGGCGATGGCCAGGTGAATGTGTCCGCGCCAGGCAGGCTGCTGCGGCATAACCTCTTTCACCTCATAGATGCATCGTTTATTGGTGGCCAGCGATACTTCAGCACGATAAAACACCCCCTTGCCATCCATCAGGAACAATTCGTCTCCTGCCTGGATACGCAAAACCCGGAGCGCATGAGTAGCCTCTTCCTGAGGCAGTTCTGTCTGTGTTGCCGCATCTGGCACATAGAAAAATCTAACTTCTTTCATTTCCTCTTATTATTTCTTTTTCTGTTATTCCGTAAGAATATCCGTTGCAATTACTTACCCTTTTTACTTTTGCGGCGCTCTATCTCATCGCGGATGGCTGAGGCTGTTTCGTAATCTTCTTCATTAATGGCACAATCCAATGCTTTTTCGAGCATCTGGTCTGGCAAAGCCGAAATTGGTACCGCACAAGAAGTCGAACTCATATCATTTTTATTAAAAGGAGTAGAAATTTCCTTTATAACCAGCTCTGTTGTATACATTTCTATATCCGCAGCCACAGACAGCAACACAGCCTGGTCAGTCTTGATGCTCATACGTTCATTTGTGATTTTATTCACAAGAGTAGCATATACTCCCCTCTCTGGCGTAGCATCGAATTCGAGATAGAAATCGTCTACATTGAGCCTGTCAAATAGTGTCCAAAGTACAGAGATCACATCATTATTAAAATCAGAAGTTTTCGAATTACATGCCTTCAGCTGCTCTGCTACATATTCATTAGTCATAATAGACAAAGCTCTTTTTTCGGCTTCGTCTACCAAACTAATAATACATGTCCCGAAAGCTTCCGGAATGCCAAAGCAGGCTGCAAGTTTAAGTTTGTACAACATCATTATGTACCCTTTCTTTATTTAAATTTATTTATATTCTTACGTTATATCTGTTCTTACTCTCGCGTTGAGTATGACCTTTTCTTTCTTATTTCTGTTCTTTCTTTGGACGGAAGAGAACCGCAAAGGCAACAGCTACCACGAGCGCATAACCGGCAAAGATAAACCAGCAGGTTTTCCAGTCACCCATCAGGTAGCCATCATCTGTCCAGTGGCAGTAATGGTTGATGACCATACCTGCGAGAATGGTTCCTATAGATGCTCCCAGACCGTTGGTCATCAGCATGAACAGTCCCTGAGCCGATGCTCTTACCTTCACATCACATTTCTGGTCAACGAACAGACCGCCCGACACATTGAAGAAGTCGAAGGCTACACCGTAAACGATGCATGAGAGGATGAAGAAGGTAACACCCGGGAATGCAGGATTGCCCAATCCGAAGAAACCGAATCGCAAAACCCATGCCAACATGGCGATGAGCATAACAACCTTGATGCCATAACGCTTCAGGAAGAACGGAATCAGCAGGATGCAGAGCGCCTCGGCAACCTGAGAGATGGATACCAGGAGCGTGGCATTGTTAGCTGCAAAAGTATCGAGCATCGCAGGATCGCCCTTGAAACTGGTAATGAACGGAGTGGCATAGCCATTGGTTACCTGCAGACTCATACCGAGCATGCAAGAGAAGATGAAGAACATCGCCATCTCGCGGCTCTTGAAGAGTTTGAAGGCATCGAAGCCCCATGTCTCTACCCAGCTCTTTGTCTCTTTCTTCACGAGAGGACAGGCTGGCAATGAGAAGCAATAGAGGAAGAGGAGGATGCTGAGCACACCCGATACCAGGAACTGATAGTGGGTATACTGGAACTTATGGGCGTTCTCACTCAACAGAAACGAGAGGGAACCGTTGTCCCAGGTAGCACAGTTCACAATCCACATCGTAAGGATAAAGCCCACGGTACCGAACACGCGGATTGGCGGAAAGGCCTTCACGGTGTCGAGCCCGTTGCTCTTCAATATACTGAATGCCGAAGTATTTGACAATGCCAATGTAGGCATGTAGAATGCCACGCTGAAGGTGTAAACAGCAATAAACAGGACCTCGTTAGGCGTCTGACTAGCCTGTCCCATACCGAACAAACCTATCATGGCAGCTCCTGCCAAAAGGTGACAATAGCCCAAAAGGCGTTGTGGTTGGATATACTTATCTGCCACAATACCCATCAATGTAGGCATAAAAATAGATACGATTCCCTGGATGGTATAGAACCAGGAAATCTCGGCACCCATCCCAGCCTTGCCGAGATAGTTGCCCATAGACGTGAGATAAGCTCCCCAAACTGCAAACTCCAGGAAGTTCATCACTGCTAGGCGCACTTTCAGATTCATAGTTTAATGTCTTTTTATTATAAAATATTAGCTGCAAAGATACAAATTTTCGGGTAAAAAGCACACGATTTTGAAAATTATCCGCATGAAAGCTAGCATATTTAACAAATAATGTGTATTTTTGCAGCCGATTTCAACAGATATAAGAGAAAAGTAATATAGAAACAACAGATATGTTAGTAAAATTTTTCCTCACGTGCAATAAAATCGGGGCTTTCACGCTAGGTGGAGGCTACGCCATGATACCGATCATGGAACAGGAATTTGTAGACAAGAACAAGTGGATGGACAAGCAGGAGTTCATGGATATCATGGTAGTGGCGCAGACCACTCCGGGCATCTTCTCCATCGATATGGCGAGTCATATCGGCTATAAGCTGAAGGGAGTCTGGGGAGGCATTGTGGGTGCCATAGGTATTGCCCTACCTTCTATCATCGCCATTCTCATCATCGCCATGTTCTTCCAGCATTTCAAAGACAATTATTGGGTGGGTAAGTTCTTCATGGGTGCGCGCCCTGCCGTGGTAGCGCTCATCGCTGCACCTTGCTTCAAGATGGCAAAGACGGCAAACATCAACCGCTACAACATCTGGATTCCCGTGGTTTGCTGTCTGCTGATTGCAGCTTTCGGTGTCTCTCCTATCTACATCATCATAGCTGCCGGTGTGCTGGGCTGGCTTTATGGAAAGGTAAAAAAGTAAAAAGGTAAAAAAGTAAAAATATAGAGATTATGCTATTTCTAAAGTTATTTCTGATATTTACCAAGATTGGTACATTTAATTTTGGTGGCGGATATGCGATGCTTTCGCTCATCCATAACGAGACGGTAGTGAAGAACCATTGGCTTACCAATGCCGAGTTTACGGATATTGTGGCTATCAGCCAGTCTACACCGGGCCCTATCGGCATCAACTGTGCCACCTACGTAGGTTATACCGCCTGTCTGCACGATGGCTATCCTGTCTGGGCAGCCTGTCTGGGTTCAATATTGGCTTCGCTCTCCATCATGTGGCTGCCATTCATCATCATGATTCTCATCAGCCGCTATCTGATTACGCACAAGGATTCTAAAATCGTAAAGGATATCTTTGCGGGACTCCGCCCTGCCATCATCGGACTGATAGCTGCAGCCGCCGTACTCCTGATGAATAAGGAGAACTTCGGATCACCAACCGATAATCCGTTTGTCTTCGGAGTAAGCATCGTACTGTTTCTGGCTGCTTTCTACTTCACAAAATTCAGAAAGACCAACCCTATCCTGCTGCTTTTCATCTGCGGTATCATCGGAATGATCGTCTTCTAAACATCGCCCTGCAGTCTGAACCAACGGGCTCCAGCCGATGGGGAAGACAAGGGGAAGGAAGCCTTCAGATAGGGACAAAAAAAAATTGATTGTCTCACGACAACCAATCTTTTATTAACCTTAATAATCTAATACCATGAAAAACACGATGCAAAGGTACAAATAATCTTGTAACCTGCAATAGTTTATAGCAAAAAACTTCAAGGATTTAACTCTCCTTAAAAGTTTTGCCATCCCAATTAAACTTTCTTTGCAATTTTATTGCATTTACAGCCTTCTTATCATCAGCAGACAGGAAAGGTAAAGCCAAGCGCACTACGAGGCTGTTTTCGTGTTGCAGAAGCAAAGCACTCACGATTTTGAGTTCAATTTTCCCCTTGAGTTCATCAAACCGAGCCTCGCTCATCGTATCGGGTTTAGCTACAAGCGAAGAAACCAGTTCCTGCAATGATTTTCCATCGAAAATTCTGCTGGCATCCTGCTCTTGCCAATCCTGATTATAGAGATAGAGTTCACTCTCCTTCTCTACTCCGGCAAAAGTCTTCACCACGCAAAGCAGCGAATCGCCATCAGCCGATGGCAGTTTCTTCATCTGCAAAGTAGCGCTCTTACTCGTTCTCAACTGGACGAAATCGGCAGTCAGCGTATCCATCACACTCGTTTCGCCTAAAAGATTCTTCACTTCCGCCTTCACTCCCATCTCCTGCAGCTCAGCAAATTCCAGCCGCAGGTTGTGGTTGAGATAAGGCACAACAGAATCGGGCATCGAAACCAGCAAGTCCTTCATCGACTTGGCTTCCATGCCCATACTTGCCATCATCAGGCAAGCGCATAATATATATTTTATCTTCTTCATCACTACAATTCCTTAGACCACTTCTTTCCCCAAGGAGTAAAGAGCCATGCAAGAAAGGCCAATGCTACTATTGAGCAAACGGCAAAAGTTAAAGCTAATGTATTCATATATCTACCTTTTAGAAATTAACAAACCTATTATAAATAAAATGACAGTTAAGAAAACACCCCAAAATATCGCCCAGTAAGAATCTTCCTGATTGGTCTGAACTATACCAAACAGAGCCGCCATCCCACCTAATACCATTACAGTAAAAGTGGATTTACTCATATCAAAGAAATACTTCACTATTGTTTCTCTGACAAACTTTGCCTTTTCCTTTTCTTCTTTTGCTGCCATATTTCTCTATTTTCCGACAAAATTACGGAAAATAAATGTAATCTGCAAATGATTTGCTCATTTTCTTTCGAAATTTAACCTAAAAAAGACGAAAAAGAGGAAAGCGCTTCATTACGAAACACTTTCCTCTAATTATCTAATCATTAATCGTACAATCTTCTTTCAGAAGAGATTTACTCCTCTACAGCAGCCTGCGCCGCAGCAATAAATCACGTAGGAAAGCCTCATTTCAGCGATTGCTCTAAACATAGTTTTAACAACTTATGCTTTTTTGTCAACAATTTCTTTTCCATATACCTTATTATATACACGTACCTTATTATATATATTACTTTTTCTGAAAGTCATGTTTAATAACTAGGCATGTTTTTTCTGATAGGCCACACTTTGATCAACAGTTTGACCAACAGTTTGAGTCATATTCAGCAACTTCTCATTTATTTTTTCCAATACCTTAATTTGTCCTCTAAGATAACTTATTTCCTTGTCTTTATCATTATCAGACATTTCTTCAGTAGGTTGTTCACCCTGATGGTTCAGGCCTGGGGAATTGTCCGAGCTAGAACTATCATTCAAGTATTTGGTTCCTTCATAAAAGAAGTCCATCTTCACATCCAAAGCGTCACATATCCGTTCAAGAACACCAGATTTAACGTCTTGTACATTGAACTGATTGCTGAGGTTAGGCTGAGACATATGAAGTTTCTCAGCCAACTCACTTATACTAATTTTTCTTTTCGTCAAGATCTGACGAAGTTCAGGACCATTCATAAAACAATTATATTGTAGTTAAATATTCTTAAAATATCACTGATTATTTATATTTTTATCAGTTTTTACTTATCTTTGCAGATAAATATCACGAAAGTGTTACGCAATACTTGCGTATTTCGTATGCAAATATACAAAATAATTATAATATGACCAAGAATAACGAAGATATTTTGAATAAAATTTATTCAGGCACAAAGAAAGGTGAACTGATAAAGAAGAAGAAACAGCTGGTAGAGTCTTACTTGTACAAGTACGGAAATCTCATTCTTGAATGCAAGCTAAAGCCAACACCAGTGATAGAAAATCTCGCAAAAGAGTTTGGTTTAACCAGAGCAGGAGTAACCAATATTCTTCGACGAGAAGGTGTTTATGCAGGACGATTTAATCCTGTAATATTTCCAAAGAAATAAGTATTATGAGTGAGAGAGTTATTTTTGAAAACAAGAATGTTTCTTATGAGACTTTCTTGAACGACCTAGCATCCTTCCTGGCTCCTAAGATAGCCCTGATGATTAAGAACCCTCCTAAGGAGTTTTATAGTCAAAGGGAGTCCATGAAAGTCTTCGGGGTAGGAAACGTAAGAAGATGGTTAAAGGAAGGTAAACTTAAACCGTTTTCAAAGCGTAAAGGTAAAATTGAATATAAGGTTAGCGATCTCCAGGAGCTTCACCGGAGAGAGCAAGATTACTTTTAGAAACAGGTGATATGTACAAAATAAAAAGAAGATATCAAGTTGTAAAGAAACAACCTTGGGTTGTGGATTTGCTTCTAAAGATAAATCCTAAGCATTTCGCTCTCTATGAGGCTAAAGATGACTGTCGAAAAAGTCTCATGGAAATCAATAAGACCATACGGTCTTTACCAGTACGATGGAGACGTGGTTCTTTCTCTCTATCCCATATACGAACTATACTCTTATTAGATGATAAAATAGAGGTAAAGTACAAGTCCGGAAAGGGATGTATGGTTTTTTATATAGAAGAATTAAACTGATACGATATGAATACTGATAACAGCTGGATAAAACTTCCACGAATGTTCATGAATTGGCAGTGGTATCAAAATACCAACATGGTTCATCTGTATCTCTATCTGTTGCTCAATGCTAATATAGAAAATAAGCTCTACTTTGGAATATCCATACAGAGAGGCGAATGTCTGGTATCTCTATCTACTCTTTCAAGAGATACAGGAATATCACGAGATTCCGTTAAGAGATACCTAAAAAAGCTCAAGGATACCAAAGATATCAGCTACAAAAAATTGAGCAAAGGACGTATTATTGTCCTTCTCGACTTTGATAAGTTTCAGCCTGTAGGAATCGACGAGCCTGCGCCTAATTGGATTAAACTTTACAGGAAAATATGTGACTGGCAGTGGTATCAAGATGCCAAGATGGTTCATCTGTTCGTGCATTTGATGTTGAAGGCAAGTATTATGAAAGGAAGTGATTTGTCTGATTCCTGGCAGCTGTGTACTAGTTTGAGAATATTAAGCAAGGAAACTGGGCTTAGCTTGCAGAACATCAGAACCTGTATCGGTAAGTTACAAAGAACTGGAGAAATAACGTTTAGAACTTTACCAACACACCTACAAAGCATCATAACCATCTGCAACTCTGATAGTTACCAAACATCAAAACGACAAATCGCCCCGATGCCGCCCCAATGCCGCCCCGATGTCGCCCCGATGGAAGAATGTACTGTGTTAAAAATAGAAAACGATGAAATTTCAACACAGCAAAACTGCAACGTAAGTAACAGAATAACAGATGTTTACAACGACACAAAACGACAAGCCGCCCCGATGTCGCCCCAATTGCGCCCCAATTGCGCCCCGATGTCGCCCCAATGCCGCCCCAATGCCGCCCCAATGTCGCCCCTACCTAAAGAATATAAGAATATAAGAAATAAAGAAAGTAAGAAAATCAACACCAACAACGCGCGCACGCACGAAGAAGATTTCGTTGATTTTTCAGAAAAAGAAACATCAAAAGAAAACCAACAAAAGAAAGGTGAGAAAGAAAGTTTTCTTTCGCTTTCTCTTCACGATGATGTTTGGTTGGGTGCAATAAAGAAGAAGTTTGCTTTCAAAAGCATTGAAGAAGTGAAAGACAAAGTGGAGAACTTTGATTTGGATCATATCTGTAGAGGCAATAAGGAGCACAAAGATATAGTTGATTACAAAAGCCATTTTTGCGATTGGCTTAAGTTTAACCTGATGGAGCAATCTCCACGCAAACGCAAATGCACTCCTAATGCAGAACGTTGGGAAGGAGAGAAATTTGTTCCTAAAAGCTCGGAAGGAGGTATATACAATGGTCCTTTCTGATTTCAATTACGATACTGATTACTGCTACAGATGGCTGACGTTTCTGTTTAGCGAAGAAGTAAAACTGAGATATAGAGAATACAAAGTTCACAAGCAACAACAAGAAGCAATACACAAGGTAGCAGACTGGATGGCAACATCAAAGTCTAGATTTGGGCTTGTCCTTAATGGTATTACCGGTAACGGAAAGACCACTCTGGTAAAAGCCATGCAGAACTTTTATAATATTTGCAAGTTCAAGAATCCTCTGAATGAAGAAGAGGCAGTCTTCTATACACATGCAAGTATTACGTTTCTGACATCGAAAGAACTGTATCATCTGTATGCCTCAGATAAAAAGAGATTTGATAGATGTATGAATACGTTCATCCTCGCTGTCGATGACTTGGGTACAGAAGAGAGTGAATTCTGTCAGTATGGGAATAGATATAAACCGCTAGAGGAGTTGTTGTCTTATCGGTATGAAAGAATGCTGCCAACGATAGTGACAACCAATCTCAGCGGTAAGGCTATCCGTGAGAAGTATGGTGATCGCCTTGCAGACCGTTTCAACGAAATGATGCAAGTTGTGACCATGCCTGACATAAACTTCAGGAACCCATAGATCGAATAAGCGAGCACAGAAGCGTCAAAAAGAGGAAAGACTGTAAGTTGCACAACTGGTGCGAGAAAACGTCTAGAAACGCGAAGTAAACGGCAAAAACGATAATTAATATGAAGATTTACGAAGAAGTTCTTAGAAAAACCAATAGTGGCCTTGAAATATTCATCTACTATTTGGGAAAGGAATGTCTTAATAAGAAATTTAAGAGTCCGTTTCGAAGTGATGACAAGCGACCGTCTTGCCATCTGTATGAGAATAAGAATAAAAATGGTGAGACAACCTACTATTTGCAAGATTTTGGAGACAGTAGATGTTGCGGAAACTGTTTTGAAATCGCAGCAAAGGTTCTGAACATAAATATCAATACGGATTTCTATGAACTACTGAAGAGGATTGACCAGGATTTGTGCCTCAATATCATTGAACCTAGTAATCCAAACGTAGAGAAACGTCCGCTGGTTGATATTGTTCAGATAAAGAAGGAAATTACTAAAGGGCGTACATCTAGTATAAAGTCTTTCACACTAGTGATACAGGATTTCCAACCTTCAGAAAAGGAATATTGGGGGAAATATGGTATAGATGAAGATACGCTGCTGAGATACAATGTTCATAGTTTGAAAAGTGTTTCCTTCACAAAAAGTGAAGGTAAAGACTTTAATGTATATGGAAGCAAAACTATCCCAGCATTCGGATATTTCTTCAATGAAATGACAGGGCTTAAGGTGTACCGCCCCAAAGCCGAGAACAGATTCCTTTATGCCGGGAACTTACCTTCTCCTTATGTCTTCGGTTGGAAACAGCTTCCTGCCAAGGGGGAGTTTGTCTTCATCACCGGTGGAGAAAAGGATGTTCTTTCTCTTGCGGCGCACGGATATAGTGCCATCGCTTTTAATAGTGAAACAGCAAAGATACCAGAAAATAAGCTTCTAGAACTTTCTGAAAGATTTCATAAAATAATATTTCTTTACGATACAGATACTACAGGAGTTAAGGAATCGAGTTTAAGAGTAGAGGAGTACAAGAATAAATATAATGTAAAAAGAGTGCAGCTACCTCTTGCCGGAACAAAGGCAGAGAAGGATATAAGCGATTATTTTGCTCTAGGAAATAGTTCTGAGGATTTCTCTAGTCTGATAACGAATATAGTATAAAAGGTAAATAATAAGAATATGAAACAAGCAATTGGTTTTCTACAATACTCATCTGAGTATATATGCTTTTCCGCTATATCAGAAAGCGATAAAGAAAAGCTTTTGGAAGAAGGGTATTTAGCATCCTTTTTCCCTAGTTGCGTCTATGCTATAGACTGCAAGATTTTTAACCATCCTCATCATGGTATTGGCATCAGAAATATTAATGGTGGCGTTGAATTTCTGAATTTTAATAACATGAAGGATCCTATTTCTCTTCACAAAAGAGGCATTTCCATTATTCCATCGAATAATGAAAGCAAGAATAGATGCATTCTGTTTCTTACCATTACGGATTATCTGGCATACAAAGCTCTTGTGAATTTGCCAGTCATATTCTATGATGATAACTGTGACTGTATTATTCTTAATAATCATAAGAATCTTGGCTACTTCCTCGTAGAAAGCGAGGATTACAATATTATAGATATGTTTTTGCCCAATACAGAAGCAGGTAAAACCCTCACAAAGACTATATTAGACAGAAACGCTGCTGCTAGAGACTGGGCATATACATACAAAGATTATACTAGCTTGCAGACATTTTTACAATCATATATTAAAGAAAATAAAATATGAACACAATTGTAATAGTATTTATTGTAGTTGTCCTAGCATTAGTTCTAGCTTACATCTACGAAATTAAGTATACCTACAGAGACGGAGGATTATGGAAGAAATAACGAAACAGCAAACAGTTAATTCAGAGAACACTATATAGAAGAATAATATGGAAAATGATATTCTAAAAATTGAGGTTGCCAAACAGGATCTAAAAGAAACTCCTGAATATTGGGCTTCGGAAAGTTACGAAACCATGATAGGTAAACTGCAAAAGCTTGTTGAAGCGAAAACCGGATATCCGCCATTTCGCAACACCAAAGTCATTAGAGAAGTCAGTTTTAAAATAACATCACGCACAACCTTAGGACAAATTAAGGAGTTGCTGAGCGACATTGAAAATGATTATAACATATCCTGTTTTCAAATTGCTATCGATAGGGGAAGCAATACAGCCCATCTGCTATTCACCTGGATTCATCCGAAAACAGCATTACCTGTGAGGTTTAACAACAAGACCAAGGTCAAACTGCTATCCGCTTACTTTGTAAGACGTTTGCACCTGGAATATCCGAAAGATATGACAGAATGGGTCAGATATTTCATCATGGATGCATATATTGAAGATAAGTCTGTCTTTAGGAAGGCACTTGCAAGTTTGTCGAAAAAAGAAGACTCAATAGATAAAACGATTTTGGTTGATTCACTTTTGTATGCTCAGTACATGAGTGAAGGAAAAGTTAAATAGATAAAGAAAATGGATTTGTTAAGTTACCAAAAAGGAGATATCTTGTTTAGTAACTGTCAAACCTTAGTAAACCCAGTATCTTGTGATGGAACCATTGACAGTTATCTGTCAAAGAGGTTCTTCATGAGATATCCAGCCATGTATGCCAAGTATCTGCAGTTCTGTAAAGAGAAACTCTTTACTCCAGGTAAATTATGGGTGTATCAAGGTAAGACTAAGAATATACTGAATTTTCCCATTAAAGAAATCTCGAATCTTGCCCCCCAACCAGAAGTGGTGAAAGCAAGTTTCATGAGACTGGCTGAAACTTATCAAGATAGAAATATATCCTCTATCGCTTTTCCTAGATTTTTCGAACCCAACTTATTCAACGATGGAGCCGAAATTCAAAAATTCTGCAATGATTTTCTTTCCAGACTATCAATCCCTACTGTGGTATATACAGATTATATTCCACATTCAAAAACACTGATACCTCTTATAACAAAACTTGTTGGCGTTTTAAGTGACGAAGAAAAAAAAGTGATAACAAAAAGGGTTTGTTTTGAGATATAAAAACCCCCGATTCTCACGAACCGGAGGAACCTTAATGCGAACCTTTTAAATTTATTTAGATGATGAATTTATAGCTTATGAATGATCATGCAGCCATGCTTTCTGCTCATAGCTGAGACGATCCCAGTTGGTTCTCTTCTTTCTTCTCTTACCGCCACCAACAACAGCCTTTGTTGTGCCCTTAGCCAAGGCACCAACAAACAATATCATTAATAATGTCTCCATAATCTTGTAATTTTACTTTGTTATACTAAACGTTCCAAAAGGAATCTCCTGTGCAGAAGCTACTGCCATATAGATGATTCCATACTCTCCTGGTTCAAGCTCTGAAGCCGGGATGGTGAGCAGATAACTCTGATTGCCATACTTGTGTCCAGAGAAGGAGAGATATCCCTTTTTCTGTGCATCAGAACTTCCGAGCACCGCAGGTTGGAGTGTCAGCCACTGTATTCTTCTGTCCTTCTTAGAAGCCTTGAAACGCACGAT